>NZ_JBHMIQ010000014.1:0-135496 GCF_048060315.1 Micromonospora sp. LOL_013 | reverse complement strand
GATCGAAGTTTTCAACGATCTGGTCAAGAACGCAGTGTCGCCATGATCACTTGATCCCGCCTTCGATCGCAACACTTAGTCTCATGTTGATAAGCATGCTCACAATCCCAACACCAGCACGCGCCGAGATGAGCAAGCAACTACAGGACGAGCCAAGCAACTACGTGATAGCCGTCGACGTCCTGCCCGAAGAGTCGAGAAAACATCATGAAAATAGCGACACAGGAACGATGGGGCCAAGCTGTACCTGGCCCGCCTGCGGCGAAGTCCACAACCGGTCTGGCCAAATCCTGCGCATCAGTCGCGACTCAAATTCACACACTTCATGTGGCGCCATTTGTCCATATGGAATTATATATGATGGAGAAGACAGCAACGGAGCGCCCTACTATTGGGAAGATGTCGACTGCTTCGCGGGATACAGCTGCAGCGTATTCTATCTCGGCAGCTTCTACGACCCCGGCGAATATATCCGTATTTGGAATCCAATCTGGGTATACAACGTAAGCTGCTGATGACATTTATATTCTTCGGATCAACAGAGCGAGATCATCAGAAATTGGGATAGAATGAAAACCATTTCCATAATATTCGCAGCACTGGCCGGACTCACTGGCATCACCCTCGGTTCATGGCTGGGATGGCAGACCGCAGGATCGAACATCGAAACAAGAGATGCTATCGACATTGCCAAGATTGCCTTTCCCGATGTCGAGGTAGGCAGCGAAGTAACCAGAGATGACTCATTATTCACGTTTGCGCCAGCCCAGAGCAACAGTTGGAGCACCTTAGTCGGTGGCGACGGCTATACTGCCGGCACAGTTACCATCCCTCTACCTTTTGGTCCGGCGTCGACCCCCAACGATCAGACGATCTCCGACGGCGCAGACCGACTCACTGCTGCCGGATGGAGCGTCACAAATTTTCGCGCCAGGGGTGGCTATGACGCGTTTACCGCAAACCGAGACGATGTGGCAGTTCGCCTATCAGCGCCTGATTCCACAACGTTCGCGATGGAGGTAGGTCGCTCCCAGCCAGCTTTAGTCTGGCCATTGATGATTGCCGGATTCGCCATCGCTTCGACTACCACATTTCTAGCCCTCCGTCGTTTCGATTCCTACACAAAGGAGCGCACCACCGTACGGATTCTCACCTTTTCGTTGCTCGGCTCCGCCGCAGTCCTTCTCGTACCCGTCCTCGCGGTGGGTGCACTTGCCGCAGGCTACGCCTTTTTCACCGGCAGCAATCCGTGGGCGCCACCATGGTTGGGCTTTACCATGGTCGGCCTACGCGCCATTGCATGGCTCGCTGGGATACTCGCCATCGCAGCTCTCGTCGTCGCAGTTGCTCCGCAGGCACGGCGTACAACGGCAGCCCAAATGCAGCACTGACGGACAGACCTCCGAGATCGCGGTCACCGCCGGCTCCGTCCGCCGGCGGCGGCAAGACGCCGCACCAGCTGGTCGACCCCCGGTGGTACGGGGGTGAGCAGCTGCCGGAGCTGCCGGCGGGCGGTCAACGTGTCCGCGCCGAGGATGTGGCCGCCGAGTCCGGTCGCCAGGCAGAGTCGGGCCAACGTGCTGTCGTGCGCGCTGAGGCGGGTGTGGCGGCGTACCCGCATCGACAGCCGCGCCCACGGCCAGGCCGCGACGTTCGTGTCGACCGGCGGGTATGCGGTGTCCCGACGCCACCACCAGCGGCGGACCGTACGGGACCGGACCAGCCCGGCGACGGTGAGCCGGTCGGCGACGCTGCGGTACGCGTGCCCGGCGAGCCGGTCGATCCAGGCGGCCGGTGGGTGCGGTGTGTCGGTGTCGATCCAGCGCAGCACCGTGCGGCCCCACGGGTCGACGGCACCCGGCGCGGCCGTGCCGGTGACGACCTTGCCGGTCGCGGCGACCGTGACCGCGCCGACGTAGGCCAGGTCGGCGAGGATCGCGGCGGCCAGCCCACGCCCGACAACCCTGGTCGGCACGCGCGGCTTGCCGGTGACGTCGTCGTGGGCGATCAGGAACAGTTCGTCGGCGAGCCGACCGGTCGGCGGCAGTGGTACGGCCGGCTCCGCCAACGGTGCCGCTGCGGGTGTCGTGGTGGACCAGTCGCGGGTGCAGGTGCGGTAGACGGTCACCGGCCGGCCCGCCTCGTCCAGGCCAGGAACCGGGTGAACATCTCCCCCGGCGTCGCCTCGGCCGGCAGGTCGGCGATCGCCTCGACCATCCGTTCGGCCGCGTACATGCTGCGGGAGATCGGGTCCAGGTTCGCGGTCAACTCGGCCCGCGCGTACCCGCAGGGCCAGTCGACCTGCGGCCCGCACCCGGAGCAGGACCAGACCGGCCGTACGGGCACATGCAGCACGTCGTCCAGCCCGGTCACCGGTGCTGCACCCCGGCCTGGTTGCGCCACCGCCGCCCGCGCGGACCCGACCGCGACAGCGGTGGTGGTGGCGGCGTGGTGCCCCAGGTCCGGTCGATCGGGGCGGTGCAGTCCCGGCAGGTCAACGTCTGCCCGCACACCGGGCACCACCGGTGCCGACACCGACACGAACCCACCAACCAGGCCAACGAGCCCGACCAGCACGCCGACCACTGTTGTGAGGAGGAGGCACAAGACGTTCTCCAATCTCCGTACGGGTTTGGGGCTTGCCGCCGCCAGCGACGGGGACACCGACGGCGGCAAGCGGTTCGTGGCGCTGGGCGGACGCCGATCGAACCGTAAATACAGTGGACGTCGCGGTTGTCCCGGCAGAAGCGGTAAGGGAGGGGATCTGATGCGCGTTCCCGGGAAGAGAATTGGGAAGAGGGATTCCCACCCGGGCCGTGAGCCTCGGTCAGGTCGAAGTGCGCTCGGCTGGCCGTGACGGATCGGGTCAATGCCTCTACGCTGGGCCGTGGGCCGATCGTCCGGACGGGGGTACGCCGATGAACGAGTTGTTCCGCGCCGCGAGGGAACGGCAAGGGCTGTCGCGCCGGGAGCTTGCCGATGCCGTCAACATTGTTCGGCACGGCGATCCTGAGCGGGCCGCTCGGGCGGCTTTTGACGCCAACCATGTGGGAAAGATCGAGACCGGCAAAGTGCGTTACCCGGACAACGAGCTGAGACGCGCTTTGCGGAGCGTGCTCAAGGTCAACAGTGACGAGGAGCTGGGCCTTCGCCCGCACCGCCGATTGCGGAACAGCGGCAGCACATCAGCAGCGGGATCGTGTGGCCCGGCGGCGTACTCCACACCGACCAGCCAGCTGGCAGCTGAGCTGCGACGGCGGCAGATGTTCACCCCCGCTGAAGCGGCGGGTAGCGGCGGAGTGGATCTTGTGCAGTTGCGGAACGCTGTCGGTGCGGCGCACCTGGCCTACCAACGGGCGGAGTATGCCGACCTGGTGAGACTGCTGCCTGATCTCGTTCACCGAGCGGACGGTGCCGCCCGGCGTGTTGCGGAGCAGCACCGCGCACTCGGCATCCTCGGGGCAGCCCACCTGGCGGTGTCCAAGCTGGCCCTGAAGCTCGGTGATCCCACCCTCGCCTGGGTAGCGGCCGACCGGGCGCTACGCAGTGCGCAACAGGCCGGTGCCGACAACCTCGCAGCAGCCGCCGCCTATTCGGTGGCGTGCGCTCTGCTGGCCTCCCCCGGGCACGTCGCGGACGCAGCAGACGCAGCGGCTGAGGGACTCGCCCGGATACCTGAGCAGTCCAGTCCTGCTGCCCTGTCGGTCAGCGGATCATTGACGTTGCTACTGGCACTCGTCGCCGCACGGCGCGGCAAGGCGAAGATCGCGCTCGGTCACCTGGACGACGCAGCAGTTCTGGCCGACCGACTCGGGAAGGACCGCAACTACTTCTGGACCGGTTTCGGCCCGACGAACGTGCTGATCCACCGGGTCACCACCGCCGTCAACGTTCGCCAGTTCGACACTGCGGTCGAGCTCGGTGAACGCATCGACACGTCGACCCTGCCGCCATCATTGGTGAGCCGGCGAGCTCAGGTCCACCTGGACCTGGCTGCGGCGTTCACCGCGCAGCCGGGCGGCGACCCGTCAGCGCTGCTGCACCTTCTGGCGGCCGAGCGCACCGCACCTCAGATCTTCCAGGTGCACGATCAGACCCGCACGCTGGTCACCGCCATGCTGGCCCGGGAACGTCGCGCCGCCACACCCGGCCTGCGCGCCTTGGCGGTGCGCGCCAGGATCAATGCCAACTGATCATGACTGGCACCGGCAAACCGACGCTGTACCTGGTTTCCTCCGCCGCTCCGCCGATTCGCAACATCGACGAGTGCGTCGCCCTGTTGCAGGCCGACGGATGGTCGGTGTGCCTGATCGTCACGCCTACTGCGGCGACCTGGATCGACACGGACAAGCTCGCATCCCAGACCGGGTTTCCGGTCGCGTCCCGACTTCGCGCCCCTGACGAGCCCGGAACACTGCCGCGCGCCGACGCCGTCGTGGTGGCACCGGCGTCCTTCAACACGATCAACAAGTGGGCCAGCGGAATCAGCGACAACTTGGCGCTGGGTGTACTCAACGAGGCCCTTGGCACCGGGCTTCCGATAGTCGTCTCACCGTACGCAAAGCCGGCCCTCACCCAGCATCCCGCCTACCAAGCATCCGTCCGGACCCTGTCATACGTCGGCGTCCAGTTCACCGAGGACGAAGCTCTGAAACCACCAATTGGAAGCGACAGATTTCGATGGGGTGTAGTTGCCGAAGCGTTCCGCGCCACCGATTGATCACGCCTCCGCTGAACAGCCACCAGGACAACGCCTCCGCATTCAACAGTTGATCAACGGACCGCCGCCCACGTCGACCGGACGTGTCCCAACCCGCCAACCGATCCAGCGGTAGAGACACCGTGGCCGCACACCTAACCGAAGTTCAAGAGCAGATGACGTAAATACTGGCCTGCACCGGCGTTTCGTACGGTTCTACGTCATCTGATCTTGAGTCGGCTTCCCTCTGTATAGGCTGGTCCAGAATCCGTCGATCAGCACGGTGGTGTCGGGTGCCACGCCAGATGTCCTGTAGTGGGAGCACATCAGTGGCGACGGGTCATGATCTCGGTGCCGAGGACGGTCAACAGTCGCAGCTTGTCTGCCGCTTCGCTGCCAGGTGCCGCTGTGTAGACGACGATGCGCAGGTCGGCGCCGTGCGCCGACAGCACATCGCAGTCGAGTTCGACTTCGCCGACGTGCGGATTGTCGACGGTCTTTCGTTCGCTCCTGTGGTGCGCGACGGCGGAGCCTTCCCACAGTCGCGCGAATTCAGGGCTCGATGTCCGCAGCGTGCCGATCATGTCCTTCAGTTCGCGGTCGGCAGGGTAGCGCGTCGCCACGTCGCGCAGGTCGGCCACGAGTGACGCCTTGTGCGCCTGCGGATCCGGATGCCGCACGCGTCCCGTGTCGTCGTGGAAGGTTCGCCACACGATGTTCGCCGACCGGAGGTCGCGGTCGTGCCACTCGTCGCCGGTCAGCGCGGCCCACACATCGTTGTGCTGGATGAGGGTCCAGGCCGCGTCGAAGACGGCGATCGGGGTGTCGGCGAGACGGTCGAGCACGCGCTGCACGCTGGGGCCGATGTGCCGGGGCACCAGTCCGCCCGGTTGGGGCGCGTGCCCCGCCAGGCGGCAGGCCAGTTCATACTCAGCGTCGGACAGGCGCAGCGTTCGTGCGAGCGAGCGCACGATAGCGACGCTGGGATGCGCGCGGCCCTGTTCGAGGCGTTTGATGTAGTCCGGTGAGATGCCAGCGAGCCAGGCGACCTCTTCGCGGCGCAATCCCGCCGTCCTGCGCGTGCCTGACCTGAAGGGCAGGCCCACGTCTGCCGGCTGCAGGCGGGTGCGCCAGGAGCGCAGCACCGCCGCGAAGTTGGGTGCGTCGTGCATCACCCCATTGTCGGCCTTCTTCCCGGCCTTCGATCGATGCGTGGGTGGCCCGAAGTGGGCCAGGCTGCCGCCCGGAACCGGTGCCAAGGTCGATTCCTGGCACACCTGGCGGCCCCAGCAGCACCTTCGCCGATCGGGACGGCGAACTGCCCTGGTAATTATCACCACGGAAGGAACACACATGTACCTCATCACCGGAGCGACAGGCAACGTCGGCAACTTGCTTGCACGGCAGCTGCACGAACAGGGTCACCCGGTCCGAGTCCTGGTGCGCAACCCTGCCCGGGCGGCCGACCTGCCGGCCGAGATCGAGCGCGCCGTCGGCGATCTCGACAACCCCGACGACGTGGCCAACGCCGTCAAGGGCGTGGACGCCGTCTTCCTCATGCAGGTGGGCAGCGGAACCGACCAGACCAAGGTCATGATCGATGCCGTGCGCAACGCCGGCAACACCAGGATTGTCCTGCTGTCCTCGGTCGGTGCACGGCTGATGCCGATCAGCGACAATCCCGTCATCGGTGGAGCCCTCGCGGCGCGCGAGGACCTCATGCGCGAGTCCGGGCTGGGCGTCACCTACCTGCGCCCCAACGGCTTCGCATCCAATGCCCTGTGGTGGCTGGACGGCATCCGCGCTGGCAAGGTCGTCGACCCCACCGGAGAGGGCCGTCTGGCGGTCATCGACCCCGAGGACGTGGCCCGCTGCGCCGCCATCGTGCTCACCGAAGACGGGCACGTCGGCAAGGGCTACACCCTGACCGGGCCAGAAGCACTGACTTCTCGTGAGCAGGTGGCGACAATCGCCGCGGTGACCGGTCAGATGATCGACTTCCAGGAAGTCACTCCTCGCGAGTTTGCCCGGGCGCAGATCGCCAAGGGTGTGCCCGCCGAGCAGGCGCAGGCATTGGAATATCTGAACACGGTGTTCCGTAAGGGTCGCGCCGCCTACGTGACCGACGATGTGCGGAACCTCACGGGCCGGGCGCCAGGGACGTTCCGCGAGTGGTGCGAACGCAGCGCAGACGCATTGCGCTGATGCAAGACCCAGTGCGACCGGGCTCCCGGACACCACTCAGCATTCTTCCCGACGCCACCAGGCCCGCAGGAACGTCAGCCGCGTCTCCACACCTATCAGGTCATCGCTCCGCTCGTCGTGGCCCGTCGCAGGTATGACGGGGGTACGGACACGAAAACTCATCATCAGGGAGCCGACCGCGGCCGCAAGATCAGCTGACGAGATCGCGGGAGTTCCTCGGCGTGTCACCCGAGTTTACGTCATCTGATCCTGGCGGTCCGCTGGCACCGGCACCGGAGCAACCGTGTGCGCGTAGCGCTTGCCCGGCCAGCGCGACGGGCGGTCAGATCGGTTTCTGCGGACAGGCGGCGGTGCCCCGGCGGGACTGGGGCGTCTGATAGTCCCGGCAGGCGCGCTGGCGGCTTCGTCCTGACCTGCGACGGCGACGTCGTCGGTCTGTCCAACCTGTTCGCCGCTGACAGCGGCGAACAGTCCGATGTCCGGGCGACCGCCATCACCGAGGCAGCCGTCCACATTCCAGGGCTGCCGCTGGTCGGCTATGAGCGGGGCGACGACCTCGCGCGCGCCCGAGCACACGGCTTCGCCCCGGTCGGCGCCCTGCGGGTCTGGCTGCACCAGCCCGGCCAGCCATGATCACTTGATGAAAAACCGGCCGACACGCCGACACGATCCCAGCAGAGCATCAAATGATCTTGGTTGTGCCTAACCTCAGCCGGTTGCCAGACTGGCCCGGTGCCGGTCTCCCTCTGGCGAAACCGTGACTTCCTCCTACTGTGGAGCGGCCAGGTCGTATCGACGCTCGGCACCCGGATCAGCGGCCTCGCGTACCCGCTGCTCGTGCTGGCCGTCACCGGCTCACCGGCGCAGGCCGGGCTGGTGGCGGCCGCGCAGGCGGCCCCGTTCCTGATCTGGTTCCTGCCGGCGGGTGCCCTGGTCGACCGCTGGCCCCGCAAGCGGATCATGCTCGTCGCCGACGCCGGCCGGGCGGTGGCCCTGGCATCGGTCGCGGTGGCCGTCGCGCTCGGACGGGTCACGATCGGTCACCTCATGGTCGTGGCCTTCGTCGAGGGCACGCTGTACGTCTTCTTCCTGCTCGCCGAGACCGCCGCCCTGCCACACGTGGTGCCCAAACCCCAACTACCGACGGCGATCGCCCAGAACCAGGCTCGCGACCAGGGTGCCGACCTGGCCGGCCAGCCGGTGGGCGGCCTGCTGTTCGGGCTGGGCCACGCGGTGCCGTTCGCCGCCGACGCCGTGTCGTACGTGGTGGGCGTCGCTCTGGTCGCCCCGATCCGGCAGGACCTGGAGGAGAAGCGGGTGGCGCAGCGTCGCCCCCTGCTGGCAGAGATCGCCGAGGGTGCCCGCTGGCTGTGGCGTCAGCATCTCCTGCGCGCCCTCGTGGCGATCGCGTCGGCTGGCAACCTGGCCTTCAGCGCCCTCAGCCTGGCCGTCATCGTGCGCGCCACTGACCTCGGCGCGTCCCCGACCCGCGTTGGTGTGCTGCTCGGGCTCTTCGGCGTGGGCGCGATCGCCGGTGCCCTGGTGGCCCCGCCGGTACAACGCCTCGTCTCCCCGAACGTGATCCTGATCGGCGCGCTCTGGTGGTGGGTCGCGCAGATGGCGGCGTTGGCCCTGGCCCCGACCGTGTTCACGCTGGGGGCGGTCTACACGGTCGGCGCACTGATGGGCCCGATCTTCAACACCACCACCGCCGCCTACCGGTACGCCCTGACCCCCGACCGCCTCCAGGGCCGGGTCAACGGCGCCTCCCGGATGATCGGCTGGGGTGCCCGCCCCGTGGGCGCCCTCCTCGGCGGCACAGCGCTGGAGACCCTGGGCGCGGTGCCGACCTTCGCCGCCCTGGCGGCGTGGCTGGCCGTCGTCACGGCGGCATCGACGACGAGCCGCCAGATCAGGTGCGCCCCGAGGCTGGAAACGCTGGGCGAACGAACCGGATCCTGAGTTCGTGCGGTGGACCGTGCTGCCCTGTTCAGGGTGCCGGCTCCCGGCGGGCGCGTTGTTGGTGGCGGCGCGCCTTCAGCCGGTTGCCGCAGGTCTTCATCGAGCACCAGCGGGCGGTGTTGGCGCGGCTGCGGTCCAGGTGGAACAGGCGACACTCGGTGTTGTCGCAGGGCCGCAGTCGGCCGGGTAGCCGGGCCTGTACGTCGAACCAGGCGAGCACCAGTTGGGCGGCGAGCATCCGGTCGGGGGGCCCACACAGCCGCCAGCGCAGGCCCGACGCGTCGACCTCGGGCAGCTGCTGGACACCGGCGAGGATCCGTCGCAGGTCCGCTTCGGGCACGGCACCGCGGGTGGCGGTCTGCAGCGCATCTCTGGCGGTCCGCAGCCAGGTGGCCGCTGCCGGGTCGCCGCAGCCGCCGTGGCGGTGCGCCCACCGCCGCAGCGCGGCGTCGTCGGCCCACTGATCCTGCGGTCGGCCGTCCACCACGGGTGTGCTGTTCAGCGCCTCGATCAGCGCCTGCTCGTCGATCACGGTGATCTCACCCACCCTCGCCACTAACCCTCTCACCGCGCTTGACAGGTTATCGCAGATCGGGTCCACTTGAATCCAGATAACCACCACGAAGTTCTGAGAGGGTTAGAGATGGTCGAAGTTCACCACCGGTACGCCACCGTGCGAGGGCACCGCGTCTTCTACCGACAGGCCGGCCCCCACGACGCGCCGACGCTGCTGCTCCTGCACGGATACCCCACCAGCTCACGTATGTTCCGCCGGCTGATCCCGCGACTCGCCGACCGGTTCCACGTCATCGCCCCCGACCACATCGGCTTCGGCCACTCCGACGCCCCGCCCGCCGACGCGTTCCCGTACACGTTCGACGCACTCACCGACGTCACCGAAGCGTTCCTGGCCGAGCTCGGCGTCACCCGCTGCGCCATCTACGTGCAGGACTACGGCGCTCCGATCGGATGGCGACTCGCCCTCCGCGCCCCCGAGATGATCACCGCAGTCATCAGCCAGAACGGCAACGGGTACGACGACGGCTTCGTCCCCGACTTCTGGACACCCGTGTGGGCGTACGCCGACGATCCGGGACCGGACACGGAGCCGGCGGTGCGCACCGCCCTCGGTCTGGACGCCATCCGCTGGCAGTACCTGCACGGCGTGGACCGCCCCGACCTGGTCGACCCCGACACCTGGACGTACGACCACCGCGACATCAGCCGCCCCGGCAACGACCTGGCACAGCTGGCACTCTTCCGCGACTACGCCACCAACCCTCCGCTGTACCCGAAGCTGCACGCGTATTTTCGGCGCAGTCAGGTGCCGCTACTGGCCGTTTGGGGGGCCGAGGATCTGATCTTCGGGCCGGACGGGGCGCGTGCCTTCGCGCGGGACCTCCCGGACGCCGAGATCCACCTGGTGCCCGGCGGCGGTCACTTCCTGCTGGAAAGTCACCTGGACACCGTGGTCGGCCACATCCGGGACTTCCTGTCCCGCGCGCTGCCGACAACCCGGCCGGCGACAGCCCGCGACGCGCGGACCACCCACCTGTGAAACGGCCGCCGCCCGGGTCGGCGGTCAGCCGAACCAGGTCATCCCCTGGCCGTGTGGTCGGGTCCAGGCCAGCGGCAGGCCGCGTACCAGGTCGACGAAGACCGACCGGCGCGACGCCGGCACGTGGTAGAGCACGGCAGTGTGGAACACCACCAGCGTCGCCTCCGGCGGCGCCGACCGGTCCGGGTAGAGACACAGGCCCGCCGACGCGCCGACTTCGAGAAGCGCAAGCGGCTGCGGCAACGCCGCCAGCACCGGCAGCAGTACGGCGCACCGCCCGGCCTCGTTGGTCTGGGTGAGGCGGCGACGCAGCTGCGCCTCGACCGCCGGCCAGCGCGCCACCGTGAAGTCGTGGAACGCGGCCGGCTCGTCGACCGGCCCGCCGAGCAGCCGGACCACGCCGAACAGCAGGTCCGGCTGCCGGGGCGGCGGCGGCAACGAGTCCAGCAAAGCGAGGAGATCGTCGTCGCGGGCGACCGCGTACGCCAGCCGCTGGTAGCTGGGCGACACCCCGGACGCCTGCCGGCGGGCGAAGTCGGCGTACACCTCAGCGGTGGTCATCGCTAGATGATCACCCTGCCCGGGAGGTGCCGTCGTCAGCTGAACCGCGAACGGGGAGCCGGATCACATCCGGCTCCCCGTGACACGTGTTCGATCAGCTGCAGCCGGAGGTGGAACCGCAGCCCTCACAGACGTAGCAGCTACCGGCCGGGCGCATCTTCGTGCCGCAGGTGAAGCAGAGCGGCGCGTCGGCCGCCTTGCCGATCACCGCCTCCAACAGCTCCGTCGACGAGTGCACCGACGAAGGGGCCGGCGTACTCGCGGCGGCCGGCTCGGTCGCCGTACCGCTGCCGGAGTCGGCCGACGACGGTGCCGACGCCTCCGGATGCTTCGGCTCGACCGGCGCGGACACCGCCATCTCCGACAGCTCCGACGCCGCGTTCTCCGCCTCCGCCTCGGCCCGCATCTGCGCGGTCCGCTCGGCGGCGGTAAAGATGCCCAGCTCGGCCCGGCGGTCGTACGGCAGGAAGTCCAACGCCAGGCGACGGAAGATGTAGTCCATCACCGACGCCGCCATCCGCACGTCCGGGTCGTCGGTCATGCCGGCCGGCTCGAAGCGCATGTTGGTGAACTTCGCGACGAACGTCTCCAGCGGTACGCCGTACTGCAGGCCGATCGAGATCGCCACCGAGAAGGCATCCATCACCCCGGCCAACGTCGAACCCTGCTTCGACATCTTGAGGAAGACCTCGCCGAGGCCGTCGTCCGGGTACGACGAGGCGGTCAGGTAGCCCTCGGCACCGCCGACCGAGAACGACACCGTTTCCGACGGGCGCTTCTTCGGCAGCCGCTTACGCACCGGGCGGTACTCGACGACCTTTTCGACGACCTTCTCGATCACCTTGGCCTGCTCGGCGGCGGCGGTCTCCTTGTCCTTGTCCGACTTGGCCGCCGACAGCGGCTGGCCCACCTTGCAGTTGTCCCGGTAGATCGCCAGCGCCTTGAGGCCCAGTTTCCAGCCCTCGAAGTAGATCCGCTCGACGTCGGCGACGGTCGCCGCCTCCGGCATGTTGACCGTCTTGGAGATCGCCCCGGAGATGAACGGCTGCACCGCCGCCATCATCCGCACGTGCCCCATCGGCGCGATCGACCGCTCCCCCATCGCGCAGTCGAACACCGGGTAGTGCTCAGTGCGCAGGCTCGGCGCGTCAACCACGTGCCCGTGGTCGGCGATGTGCTCGACGATCGCCTCGACCTGCTCCTCCGGGTAGCCGAGGCTGCGCAGCGCGCGCGGCACCGTCTGGTTGACGATCTGCATCGAGCCACCGCCGACCAGTTTTTTGAATTTGACCAGCGCCAGATCGGGCTCCACCCCGGTGGTGTCGCAGTCCATCATCAGACCGATGGTGTTGTGACTGACGAACCCGCCGGCGACGTAGGTGACGTTGGCCGGCACCGACAGGTCGTACGTCGGCTGCACGCCACCGTCCTCGTTCGCCGCCACTGTCTCGTAGAGGTAGCCGAGCGCGTGCCCGAGGCGGTCGTCCAGCACCTCGCCGTAGATCTCGCCGGCCAGCGTCCGCGACACGCCACCGGTCTTCGCCAGCGACTGCACGACCGCACCGCGCATCGGGTGTCCGGCCGGCACCAGCAGATCCCACAGCTCACGCGGCAGGTGGATTCGGTCCCGGTTGCCGGTCTGCTGCGGCGCGGCGACGATCTGCTCCGCCTTGCGGGCGCCGATGAAGCCGATCGTCTCCTCGTACCGGATCGCGTGGTCGGTATTGCGCAGCCGCACCTGCCAGATGTCGCTGCCCATGCCGCTGCGGGTCCGCCGGGTGGTGGTCGCCATCCCGAGGGTCAGCAGCAGGGTACGGATCTCCGCGGCGAACGACTCGGCGGACGTCGACACGGACGGCACTCCCTCGATCACCGTCCCGTCGGCCTCGAACAGGCCGCGCAGGAACGCGATGTAGACGGTGACGTCGTTGGTCTCCAGGATCGCCGACGGCACCCGGGGCGACCAGCCCTTGCCGGTGTGTTCCGGGTGCGGCAGCGTCTTGGCGAACCCGGCTGCCTGCCACCAGCGGGCCAGCCGCACCGAGGAGAAGACGACCTCCTGGTAGCCGGTGCGCGCCGCGACCTCCGGTTCCAGCCCGAACAGGCCCTTGCCGAGCACCCGCAACCGTTCCACCACGTCAAGGTCGGTGTCGGCTACGGCGAACCGCAGCCCCTTGGCGTGCAGGCTGCCGTCACCCATGAAGTAGCCGACCAGTTCGGCCAGCTCGGCGTCGACCGCGTCCGGCACGTACAGTCGCCGGTCGCCGGCGTAGTATGCCTGGTCGAGCACCGGCAGCGGCACCCGACGTGGCTCGCCGACCAGGGTGCCGAGCTGCACCGGTACCAGGTCGCCGGGGGCAACCTCGGCCATCCGCTTCCAGACCCATTCGCCGGTCGCCGGTTCCACCACCTTGACCCGGTGGGCCAGGGTGCCCTGGATCTGGTAGCCGCCGTTGGTGACCACCCGGCGAGTGGGCTCCTCACCGTTGACGAAGAACTTCGTCGCCTGGCGGGCTCCCTCGTCGGTCGACACCATCATGTCGAGGTCCTGCCAGCGGTCGCCGTAGACATCGCCGATCTCACCGAGTCGCATCAGCCCGCGGTCGGTGGTCACCATTGTGTCCGCGGTGAGGCAACCAGTGGGCGCGAGTACACTTGCCTGGGAATTGCGCCAGCCGTTTTTTTCGCCGATCTTGTTGCCGATTTCCCATTGCCGGGCGGCTTCCCGGGCCAGGGCGGTGGCGGTCGGGCCGGTCGGGCGGATCTCATCGCTGGCAGCGGCGTGCTTGCGCATCACCCGCTTGTGGCCCTCGGCGTTGCGGGCGTAGCCGTCGTAGGCGCCGACCACGCCGGCCAGTTCCGCCGAACGACGGTACGCCGTACCGGTCATCACCGAGGTGATGGCGGCGGCGTAGGACCGGCCGGCTTCCGAGTCGTACGGCAGGCCGGACGCCATCAGCAGCGCACCGAGGTTGGCGTAGCCGATGCCGAGCTGCCGGTACGCCCTAGTGGTCTCGCCGATCTTCTGGGTCGGGAAGTCGGCGAAGCAGATGGAGATGTCCATCGCGGTGATAATGAACTCGACGGAGTGGACGAACTTTTCCAGCTCGAAGCCGCCGTCGGCCCGCAGGAATTTCATCAGATTGAGCGACGCAAGATTGCACGACGAATTATCTAGATGGACATATTCACTGCATGGGTTAGATGCGGTGATACGTCCGGTTTCCGGGCAGGTGTGCCAGTCGTTGATTGTGTCGTCGTACTGCAGACCCGGGTCGGCGCATTCCCAGGCGGCCTGTGCGATGGTGCCGAACAGCTTCTTGGCGTCGACGGTGTCGATCACCGAGCCGTCGAGCCGGGCCCGCAGGTCGAAGTTGCCCCCGTCCTCGTACGCCCGCATGAACTCGTCGGAGACCCGGACCGAGTTGTTGGCGTTCTGGTACTGGACACTGACGATGTCGGCACCGCCGAGGTCCATGTCGAACCCGGCGTCGCGCAGCGCCCGGATCTTGTCCTCCTCGCGGGCCTTGGTCTGCACGAACTCCTCGATGTCAGGGTGGTCCACGTCGAGGATGACCATCTTGGCGGCCCGGCGGGTGGCGCCGCCGGACTTGATGGTGCCGGCCGAGGCGTCGGCGCCGCGCATGAAACTGACCGGGCCGGAGGCGGTGCCACCGCTGGACAGCAGCTCCTTGGAGGAGCGGATCCGGGACAGGTTCACCCCGGACCCGGAGCCGCCCTTGAAGATCAGCCCTTCCTCTTTGTACCAATCGAGGATGGAATCCATCGAGTCGTCGACGGCGAGGATGAAGCAGTTGTGCACTCGCAGGTTGTCGGAGAGGTACTCCCCCGACTCGGTCTGGATGTCGTAGACCTCCATCGCCCCGAGCGGTTCGACCCGGTCGATGACGAGGCGTTTCGTCGCCTTGGCGGACCGGCCCACCTTGGCAAAGCTCTCCTCCAGCTTGCCGGACTTGCGGGCGTCGACGAACCCGATTTCTGCGGCGAAGGTGTCCCGGTCGCCGTGGTTCTGGATGCGCAACGACCAGGTGCCGTGCCGGTTCGGTCGCGGGTCGGCCGTGAACCCGACCCGGGCGAAGATCCCGAAGCGCAGCAGCAGCCGCTGCAGCCCGCGAATCAACCGCTCGCCGATCATGTCCACGCCGACCAAGGTGGACGCCTCACGCTCCGAGACATAGCCCTCTGCCTGGAACATGCTCTTCAGATAGGCGGCGACGACCGGCAGCGGCGCGGTGAACAGCGTTGCCGGCACCTCCATCTCGGTGCCCCGGGCAAGCAGGCCCCACTTGTCGATGAACGGGCGCAGATTCTCCCCGTACAACCGGGTCCGCCGGCAGTCGAGGGTGACGTCCTGGGTGACGACGCGGCGTTCATGGCGGTGCGTGCCAGGGAAGACCTGGTCGATCGCGGCGACGACCCAGCTGAGTTCGTCGTCGTTGACGGTCATCGCCTCGATCGTCAGCGACCGGTTGGTGCCCTGATCGTACTGGCCGACGAAGCCGTCTGACTGCAGCCAACCGGCCAGCGCGGCCTCGTGGACGTCGCCGGGGTGGAACTCCGCCTCGCCGTCGCTACCCCGCCGGTGCCATTCGAGAGTGTCGCCAGCGACCAGGGTGCCGGCTTCGACGAACCGACCGGTGCCCTCGCCGGTCGATTTCCAGACCAGGTGGTCTGCGGTGACGTCCAGGGTGTAGCCGGCTTTGGTGTGCAGGCGCAATACGTCCTTGATGCCGTTGGCCTGGACCGCGAGAATTCGGGTCAGCCCGTGTGCGTCGTAGACCTTGGCTCCGACGGCGTTCTCCTCGACCAGCTTGCCGATCGGGACGAGGCCGGCCGGCGTGCTCACGAGCGAGTGGTACGGCTGGCACGCTGATACCTGCTGCGGGGAGGCGGTGCCGACGTTGAACCAGACCGGCGAGTTGAAGCTGAACACCTGGTGCAGCAGCATCCAGGTCAGCTCGTGCTCGAAGATCTCGGCGTCGGCGCCGGTGGCGAAGTAGCCGTGCTGCTCCCCCGCTGCCCGGTAGGTCTTCACCACCCGGTCGATCAGCTGCTTGAGCGACCATTCCCGCTGCGGGGTCCCCACCGCTCCACGGAAGTACTTGGTGGTGACGATGTTGGCCGCGTTGACGCTCCACGACTCCGGGAACTCCACGCCGCGCTGCTCGAAGTTGACCGTGCCGTCGCGCCAGTTGGTCATCACCACGTCGCGGCGCTGCCAGGTCACCTCGTCGTACGGGTGCACACCCTCGGAGGTCCACACCCGCTCGACGGTCAGGCCGCCCGCGCCGGCCTTGGCCCGTACCCGCGCGTTGGAGCCCGCGGCCGATCCGGCCTTGCCGTTGGTCGACCCGGCCTTGCCGTTGGCCTTCGCCGTGCCGCCGCTACCGCTACCGCCTGTCTTCGCGGTCACACCTTCCCCCGCCATCTGATCGCCCCCTCAGGCTCTCGCGCAGCGTCGTGCCACGCGGTCGTTTCCGTCTTGCCGTCAGCTTTTTTTCTCGGCCGTACCCGCCCCACCGGGACCGGCGGTCGGCCGTACGCCTTGCTGTTCCAGGTTTGCCGCGGGGCCGGTCAGCCGGGCCCGGGCCCGGCCGCCACCGGGGTCGTCGCGGCCTGCCGCGCCCCGGCGGCGGCCCGCAGCGTCTCGATCTCGCGCTCGAAGTCGTCCAGCGAGTCGAAGGACCGGTAGACGCTGGCGAACCGCAGGTACGCCACCTCGTCCAGCTCGCGCAGCGGCCCGAGGATCGCCAGCCCGACATCGTGGCTGGGGATCTCGGCCGCACCCTTGGCCCGTACGGTCTCCTCGACCTTCTGGGCCAGCAGGGCAATGGCATCGTCGTCCACCGGTCGGCCCTGGCAGGCCTTGCGCACCCCGCCCATGATCTTGGATCGGCTGAACGGCTCGGTGACGCCGCTGCGTTTGACCACGGCGAGCACCGCCTCCTCGACGGTGGTGAACCGCTTGCCGCACTCCGGGCAGGACCGGCGGCGGCGGATGAGCTGGCCGTCGTCGGCTTCCCGCGAGTCGACCACGCGCGAGTCGGCGTGCCGGCAGTACGGGCAGCGCATGCCGATGTCCCTTCCGTCGAGCCGCGGGGTCGAACGGGCGCACAGCGGTCACCGCGGGTTACCACGGTGTGCGGGGCCAACCTGCTGGAGACGTTACTCTCAGTCAGGAGACCCAACCTGTGGACAACTTACGCCCTTGTAACTACTAGATGTTGGGGTCGACGTTAGGCCGCAACCGGGGTCCGGTCAAGTTGACCGACGCCCTTCGGCGCGTCGTCACTCTGCCAACACCGATCCCTGCCCGAGGGTTACCGGCCATGCCACCACCGAAATAAGTCGAACATGCGTACGATAAACTACTGCCAGGACGACACGCACCGACATCTCGTACAGATGTTTGAACCTGACCGAAACTCTGGTTACCGTCTTGGTCGATACCAATGGTGCCGATCAGGACGCGATCTGACGGCCGGGGAGAGGACGGATGTGTCGAGCGACGACAGGGCGGGCCCGCCCCAGCAGGGTAGCGGCAGCAGCGGCGCGACGACGGTCAACGCCGGTGCGTCGGTTCGTGGACGGCGGGGCAGCCGCTCCGGCGAGTCCCGGTTGCGCGCCGTGACACCGGTGGTGAGCGCCTTCCCCGAGCCGGTCAGCGGCGAGCTGACCGCCCGGCAGCGCCGGATCCTGGAGTTCATCCGCAGTTGGGTGGACCGGCACGGTTACCCGCCCAGCGTGCGGGAGATCGGCGAGGCGGTCGGCCTGGTTTCCCCGTCCAGCGTCGCCTACCAGCTCAAGGAGCTGGAGCGGAAAGGCTTCCTGCGCCGGGATCCGAACCGCCCCCGGGCGGTCGACGTGCGTCCGCCGCACGACGCCGCCGACGACGAGGCCGAACGGGCGCTGCGGCCAGCTCCGGCGTACGTGCCGATGCTGGGCCGGATCGCCGCCGGTGGGCCGATCCTGGCCGAGCAGGCGGTGGAGGACGTCTTCCCGCTGCCCCGCGAGCTGGTCGGCGAGGGTGAGGTGTTCATGCTGCAGGTCAAGGGCGATTCGATGATCGACGCGGCGATCTGCGACGGCGACTGGGTGGTGGTACGCCAGCAGCCGACCGCCGATTCCGGGGAGATCGTCGCCGCGATGATCGACGGCGAGGCCACGGTGAAGACCTACCGGCGGCGCGACGGGCACGTCTGGTTGATGCCGCACAACGCCGCCTTCGACCCGATCCCCGGTGACGAGGCCACCATCATGGGGCGGGTGGTGGCGGTGCTACGCCGGGTCTGACCGGCGGGCACCAGAGCTCGGCGGGGTGTCAGCAGCGGGAGCGGTGCGTCAGCCGTGCCACTCGTCCGGATCCTCAGGCACGGGCCGGCCGTAGACGCCGGGTTCCCGCTCGCCACGCCCGGCTGGTGGGCGCGGCGAGCCAGCCCGTGGCTGGTCGTAGCGGTCGGCCGGGTAGCCGTCGCCCGGGTAGTCGCCGCCGAGGTCCCAGGATCCGCCTGACTCGCGAGCGTCCCTGCGGTCGCCTGATCGGCCGGAGTGCCCGGTGCCGCCGTAGACGCCGGCCGCGCCGGGCCGGGCCGGTGGCGCCGGTTTGGCCGCCCCGTACACCGCCCCGGAGTCGACCCCGCCAGCCGGGCGGTAGCCGCCAGTGTCCGGCGGCGGTGCCGCCGCGGCCCCGTAGACGCCGGCCCGGCCACCGGTGGCGGGCTTGGTTGCGCCGTAGGTCCCGCCGCCGGCGGGCGGTCTTGCCGCCGCCCCGCCGTAGACGCCGCCCGGGGCGGCCGACCCGGCGGCGGGTTTCGCCGCGCCGTAGACACCGCCGGATTTGCGGCCGGCCGGGGCCGGTCCGCCACCGGGCAGCGCGCCGCTGCCCAATGCCCCGCTGGCGTAGGCACCGCTGCCCAGCGAATCGCTGGCGTAGGCCGCAGCGCGGTCGCGGTCCCCCGGGTCGCGGTCGGACCGGTCCGGGTCGCGGTCGGCGCGGCCTCCGCCGCGTAAACCGGTCGCCGCCGACCGTGCCGTCCGTCGGGCCCGGACAATGCCGAAGATGCCGAGCCCAACCAGCAGTGCGCCGAGCACGCCGACCGCCGCGATCAGCAGATTGATCTCCTGCAGGCTGATCTGGTTGAGCCAGGACGGTGCGTCCCGGTCGCTGCCGCCGCCGGTGTCGTCGACCTCGGCCGCGACCTCGGTGCTCGGGGTGTAACGCAGGATCTCCACCGGGGTTTCCTCGTCGAGGGTGGCGACGTCGGAGACGGTGAGGAAGGTGGTCCCGTCCGTGGAGTAGGCGATCGATTCGCCGAACGGGTCGGTGAGCGGGGTGGCCCGGGGGCGTTCGGTGGTGAGCGTCGTGACGATGTCGCCGTCGGCCGGCAGGTCCCACTCGAAGGCGTCGGCGTAGGTGCGCAGGGCGATCCGGCTGCCGTCCAGGGCCCGGGCCGCGCCGGTGACGGTGAGCCGGCCGGCGGCGGCGAACAGGTTCGGGGTGCTGGTGGTGGGCAGTTCGAGTTCGCCGACCCGCTCCATCGGCACCGGGTCGTCGTTGTCGCTGCGGAGTTGTTCGACCGGGCGGTACAGGCCGGACGGGCCGGTCTCCTTGGTGATGATCAGCGGGGTGCCGTCGTTGGCGATCAGCAACGCCTCGGCGTCGTGCGGGCCGTCCGGGTAGCTCACCCGGTGGATGACCGGTTGGGCGGAGCCGTCAACTGGCAGGGACCACAGCGCGATTCGTTCGCGACGCTCGTCGGCGGTCGGGTTGTCCCCGACGTCGGCGATCCAGAGGGTCTGCCCGTCCGGGGAGATCGCCAGGTCCTCCGGGTCCAGTGGCGGAGTCGGGTACTGGATGGCGTTGGCGACGTCGCAGGACGAGTCGAGGAAGAACACCCGCTCGTTGCTGTCGGTCTCGGTGCTGTCGTTGACCACGACGTAGCCGCCGGCGGTGGCGACGAGACCGGAGATCTCCCGCAGCCGCTCGTCGGTGATCTCGCAGACCGGCTCGCCCGGTGTCACCTGCTGGGCAGCGGGCGGGGAGGGGTCCTGGGCGGGCAGGGCCATGGCCGGGCCGGCCGGAGCCAGGAAGTGAATCGTGAGTAGTCCGACGGCGATCGCGGCCGGGGTCAGGAGCCGACGCATCCGACGAGTGTCGCACGCCGGCCTGAGCCCAACTGTTACACCGTGATCCATCACGTGAAGTCTTCGGCGGACCACTGGGTTTGCTGAAAAAATGTCACTCGCCCGGGGTGAGGAACGGTTGGAGTTCGGCGGCCAGTGCCTCGTCTACGCGCGCCTGCAGGAGTGTACCGGCGGCGGTGTGCCGGGTACCGAGGACCTCACCCCGGTGGTGCACCCGGGACACCAGGTCACCCCGGTGGTACGGCAGCATCACGCTGACCTGGATGGCCGGTCGTGGCAGGCGTTGCTCGATCGCGGCGCGCAGGCTGTCGATGCCCCGGGCCTGCCGGGCGGAGACGAAGACCGCGTCGGGCCAGAGCCGCTTGAGCCGCAGCAGCTCCTCCTCGCTGGCCGCGTCGATCTTGTTGACGACCAGCAACTCGGGGCGACGGTCGGCACCCACCTCGGCGAGCACCTCACGGACCGCGCGAACCTGTTCCTCCGGATCAGGATGGGCACCGTCGACCACATGCACCACCAGGTCGGCCTCGGCGACCTCCTCCAGGGTGGAGCGGAACGCTTCGACGATCTGGTGCGGCAGGTGCCGGACGAAACCGACGGTGTCCGACAGGGTGTAGACCCGGCCGTCGGCGGCGTGCGCCCGGCGGGTGGTCGGGTCGAGGGTGGCGAACAACGCGTCCTCGACCAGCACCCCGGCACCGGTGATCCGGTTCAGCAGGCTGGACTTGCCGGCGTTGGTGTAGCCGGCGATCGCCACCGCCGGCACCGCGTTGCGGGTACGGCGGGCGCGTTTGGTCTCGCGTACCGTCCGCATACCTTTGATCTCCCGCCGCAGGCGGGCGATCCGGGTACGGATCCGGCGCCGGTCCGTTTCAAGTTTGGTCTCACCGGGGCCGCGCAGACCAACGCCGCCGCCGGCACCGCCGCCACGGCCACTGCCGCCGGTCTGCCGGGACAGCGTCTCGCCCCAGCCGCGCAGCCGGGGCAGCAGGTACTCCAGCTGGGCCAGCTCGACCTGGGCCTTGCCCTCTTTGCTCTTGGCGTGCTGGGCGAAGATGTCCAGGATCAGCGCGGTCCGGTCGATGACCTTGACCTTGACTTTCTGCTCCAGGTTGCGCAGCTGTGACGGGGAGAGTTCGCCGTCGCAGATCACCGTGTCCGCGCCCGAGGCAAGCACCACGTCGCTGAGTTCGCCGACCTTGCCCCGGCCGACGTAGGTGGCCGGGTCAGGCCGGTCGCGGCGCTGGATCAGGCCCTCCAACACCTGGGACCCGGCGGTCTCGGCGAGCGCGGCGAGCTCGGTGAGCGAGTTCTCCGCGTCGGTCACCGTCCCGCTCTCCCACACTCCAACCAGCACCACGCGCTCCAGCCGCAGCTGGCGGTACTCGACCTCGGTGATGTCGGCGAGTTCGGTGGAGAGCCCGGCGACGCGGCGCAGCGCGTGCCGGTCAGCCAGCTCAAGGTCGCCGACGGTGGTGTCGTCGTCCGTCGGCTTGATCGGACCGTCCGGCCCGGTTTGACCATCGGGCCCGGTTGGGCCGTCCAGGTCGGCGGCGGTCGACAGGTGGAACGGCGGGTGAACCGTCTCCTCGGCACGATATGTACGCAAAAGCTGCCTCCTCAGGATTCGATCGTGACACGCCGACGGCCGCGCCGCACCTACATATCAGGACGAGGGCTGCCCGCACGGCCGGTACCTGGTCGGGTCGCGGCCGCGCGCCGGTCCGTTCGCAGCCGACGCCGGGCCGGGTGGTCGCGCCGCGACCTGCGGCTGAACGGCTACGGCACGCCGTACGCGGGGCGGAGCGGGCCTGGTGCGGATCACGCGCAAGAATGGTGCAGCGGCCCGGTCCGGCCGCCCCCACCAACGACGGAGGGATCCCGTGGCGACCACCCGCCTGCCCAGTGCCGGCTTCTCCATCACCATCCGGATCAGCATCCCCGCCGACGCGTCCGCGATCGGCCGGTTGACCACCTGTGTCGGCGATGCTGGTGCCATCGTCACCGCTCTCGACGTGGTCGACTCCGACCCGGTCAGCGTGGTGGTCGACCTGACCTGCGACACGGCCGACGCGGCGCACGCCGACGACGTGGTCAAGGAGCTCGAGGCGCTCGACGGCGTCGAGGTCCGCAAGGTGTCGGACCGGACGTTCCTGCTGCATCTGGGCGGCAAGATCGAAGTGGCCCCGAAGGTGTCGCTACGGAACCGGGACGAGCTGTCCCGGGCGTACACGCCGGGGGTGGCTCGGGTGTGCCTGGCGATCGCCGACAATCCGGCCGACGCGCGCCGGCTGACCATAAAGCGCAACACCGTGGCGGTGGTGACCGACGGCTCGGCAGTGCTCGGGCTGGGCAATCTCGGCCCAGCGGCCGCGCTGCCGGTGATGGAGGGCAAGGCGGCGCTGTTCAAGCGGTTCGGCGGCGTCGACGCCTGGCCGGTGGTGCTGGACACCCAGGATCCGGACGAGATCGTGTCGATCGTACGGGCGATCGCCCCGGGCTACGGTGGGATCAACCTGGAGGACATCGCCGCGCCCCGCTGCTTCGAGATCGAGTCGAAGCTGCGGGAACTGCTCGACATCCCGGTGTTCCACGACGACCAGCACGGCACGGCGATCTGCGTGCTGGCCGCACTGACCAACGCGCTGCGGGTGGTGGGCAAGCAGCTCGGCGACGTACGGGTGGTGGTTTCCGGAGCGGGCGCAGCCGGCACCGCCATCATCAAGCTGCTGCTGCGCCAGGGCGTCGGCGACGTCATCGCCTACGACCGGCCGGGGGCGCTGCACCGAGGGCTGAGTGGGCTCAACCCCACCTGGCAGTGGCTGGCCGAGCACACCAACTCAACCGGGTACGCCGGAGATCTGCCCGGCGCGTTGCGCGGCGCGGACGTGTTCATCGGGGTAAGCGCGCCAAATCTGCTGACCGGCGACGACATCGCGACGATGGCCCCGGACTCGATCGTGTTCGCGCTGGCGAACCCGGATCCCGAGGTGGACCCGCGCGAGGCCCGCCGGCACGCGTCCGTCGTCGCGACGGGGCGGTCCGACCAGCCGAACCAGATCAACAACGTGCTCGCCTTCCCCGGGGTTTTCCGGGGGATGCTGGACGCGCACGCCGAGACATTCACCGACGACATGGCGTTGGCGGCGGCACGGGCCATCGCGGACGTGGTGGGTGAGGACCGAATCAACCCGACGGTGATCGTGCCGAGCGTGTTCGATCCCCGGGTGGCGCCGGCGGTGGCCGCTGCGGTCCGAGCCGCGGCGCTGGCCCCGGACCTGGCCGCACAGACGGACGTGGCCGCACCCACACAGACGGCCTTGGCCACCGCTCCGGTCAGTATGCCCACCATCCAGCAACGGTCGGCGGCGGCCGACAACTGACTCTGGGCGGCTGGCGGCGGCCGGACCGGGTTGGCTGAGCCGGCTACGATCAGCTGCCCGGAGCGCGCAACGCGGCATGCGCCGCCCGGACCAGGTCGGGGTCTGCGCCGTCGAGCCAGCACACCCGGGCGTCGCGGCGGAACCAGGAACGTTGCCGGCGGACGAACCGGCGGGTCGCCCGTACCGTGTCCGCCCGGGCCTGTTCCTCGTCGTACTCACCGTCGAGCATCCGGAGCACCTGCTGGTAGCCGAGCGCCCGGCTCGCCGTACGGCCGTCCCGTAGGCCCCGCTCGAGCAACGCGCGGACCTCGTCGACCAGGCCCTGCTGCCACATCCGGTCCACCCGACGGGCGATCCGCTCGCCGAGTGGACCGGTGGGCAGGTCCACACCGAGTTGTACGGCGTCGTAGTAAGGCACCGGTTCCGGCAGAGCGGCGGTGAACGGCCGCCCGGTCAGCTCGATCACCTCCAGCGCCCGGACAATCCGCCGCCCGTTGCCGGGCAGAATCGCGGCTGCGGCCGCCGGGTCGGCCGCAGCCAGCCGGGCGTGCAGCGCAGCCGGGCCGGTTTCGGCGAGTTCGGCTTCGAGCCGGTCGCGCAGTGCCGGGTCGGTGCCGGGGAAGTCGAACTTCTCCAGTACCGCCCGGACGTACAGGCCGGAGCCGCCAACCAGCAGCGGCAGCCGTCCCCGGCGCAGGATGTCGTCGATGGCGGTGCGGGCCAACCGCTGGTATTCGGCGACGCTGGCCGGCGCAGTGACCGGCCAGATGTCGAGCAGGTGGTGCGGAATGCCGGACCGTTCGTCGACAGTGAGCTTGGCGGTGCCGATGTCCAGCCCCTGGTACAGCTGCATCGAGTCGGCGTTGACCACCTCGGCGTCGAGTTGCTCGGCGAGGGCGATGCTCAGCGCGGACTTGCCGGCGGCGGTCGGGCCGATCACCGCCACCACCCGGTCCGGGCGGATCGTCGGTGGTCGGCGCGGCCCGGTGCCGCGGCCCTTGGTCAGTTCCGGTCCCACGAGGCGACAAAGTACGCCACGCCGTACGGTGCGGCGTAGTAGGTGAGCCGACCGGTCCAGTCGGCCATGTCGCCGGCCACCGCGCCGGTGTTCGGGGCACCGGCGGCTTCAGCGCCAGCAGTCGCCGCACCGGCGGCCACCTGCCAGGCGGCCCGGCCGGCGACCCGCAGCGCACCGGCCAGGGCCGGGTCCAGGCGGGCGAGTCTCCGGGGGTCGGCGGCGGCGAGGGCGGCGGCGACCTCGTCGTCGAAGGGTTCTGCCCGGTCGTCCTGGTAGCCGGGTGAGGCGAGGCCCCGGCAGGCGGAGCCGTCCCCCATCACCAGGGCCGCCCACGGTCGGTCGGCGCTCCGGGGTCCCGCCGCTGCGGACCCGGCGAGCAGCCGCCCGCGCCGTCGGCACTGTTCGGGTGGCGTACCAGCGGGGACCGCGACCATTTCGACCGCCGTGCGGGCGGGGTCGACGTCGGCGCGGGCGAGCAGCCACGCCGCGACGGTCAGGCTCAGCGGCAGGCGGCGGCTGGCACCGGTCGACGTCGCGTCGGGGGCGGGTACGGCATCGACGACGGCGGCCGCGGGGTTCGGGGACGTGCCCAGGGGTACGTCGACCGCCGCCCCCCAGGGTCGGAAGCTGGCGGACAACGGTGGCCGCCAGACCCGCTCCGCCGAATCGAGATCGGTCGCCGGGTCGTCGGTGCCGATGACCACGATCCGCTCGGCGGGGCAGTCGGCCAGGGACCGGACGGCGTCGGTCGCGGCGCGCCGCAGCTCGTCGAGCTCGGCGGCGGCCCCACCGGCCAGTTCGGGAGCGATCACCGGCGGGTGTGGGCAGAAGGCGACGCGCAGCGGGGGCACGGCTTCCACGGTAACCCGTAGTCCTGTTGCTCCACGCAGTCGACCAATCACCTTCAGTGTCGAAATTTGGCCCCTTTGACACCGACTCGTGGGCCAACCACCGACAAGGACACCGTATGGTCACGGTCGGCGACAGGCGCTCGACGCCGGCAGGGTTGGACCTGTGACAATGCGCAGGGGAAACTTACCCGCAACCTAACTGCGCCGTGGCGGCGTCCATCGGGACATCTCGATCCTGCGACGCCGGGAGAACGAGGATGGGCACATGAGCGACTGGACTTCCTTCGGACGGGTTGATGCGGACGGCACGGTCTACGTCAAGACTGCCGAAGGGGAGCGCGCGGTCGGGTCCTGGCAGGCTGGAGCGCCGGAGGAAGGCCTGGCACACTTCGCCCGCCGGTTCGCCGACCTGGTGACCGAGGTCGACTTGACGGAGGCCCGGTTGCAATCCGGCGCCGCCGACGCGACACATTCGCTCAGCACGATCCGACGACTGCGCGGGTCACTGGCCGAGGCCCATGTGGTCGGCGATCTCGATTCGCTGGCCGACCGGCTGGACAAGCTGGCGACCCTCGCAGAGGAGAAGGCGGCGCAGGCCAGAGCGGCGCGCGACGCCGCCCGCGCCGCCGCGCTGGCCCGCAAGACCGAGCTGGTGGTCGAGGCCGAGCAGCTCGCGGCCGAGTCCACCGGGTGGAAGAGCACCGGCGACCGGTTCCGGGAGATTCTCGACGAGTGGAAGACGATCCGCGGCGTCGACAAGAAGGCCGACGGGGAGCTGTGGAAGCGGTTCGCTGCCGCCCGGGACGGCTTCACCCGCCGACGGGGCGCGCACTTCGCCACCCTCGACGCGCAGCGCAAGCAGGCCCAGTCGGCCAAGAACGAGTTGGTCGCCGAGGCCGAGGCGCTGGCCGAGTCGACCGACTGGGCCAGCACCGCGAGCCGGCTCAAGGAGCTGATGGCCGAGTGGAAGGCCGCCCCACGCGCCTCGAAGGAGGCGGAGCAGAAGCTGTGGGAACGGTTCCGTTCGGCGCAGGACACCTTCTTCACCCGTCGCAGCGAGGTCTTCTCGGCCCGCGACGCCGAGCAGCGCGCCAATCTGGAGCGCAAGCAGGCGCTGCTGACCGAACTGGAGGCCGTCGACATCGACGCGGATCCGCGTACCGCGCAGGCGAAGCTGCGTGAGGTGCAGGGCCAGTGGCATGACATCGGCCGGGTGCCGCGCGAGTCGGCGTCGGGGCTGGACCGTCGACTGCGAGCGGTCGAGGACCGGGTACGGGAAACGATGGACTCGGCGTGGCGGCGTACCGAGCCGTCGGCCAATCCCCTGTTGACCCAGATGCGCGAGCAGGTTGCCGAGGCCGAGCAGCGGCTTGAGCGGGCGCGGGCGGCTGGTGACGCCAGGCGGATCCGCGAAGCGGAGAAGGCACTCGCCGGCAAGCGGCAGTTCCTGGCACTCGCGGAGCAGGCCAAATGACATCCTCGCCGCCCTAAACGGCGGCGGTTCCAGCCACGCCGCGCGTGACACGCGCAGCGTTCTGGCAGGTCATCATTTCACCACGCGGTGCCGGGACGGGTCGCCGGTCCTACCCGCGCTCCACGGTCCCTTCGTACCGTCCGACACGACCGCGAAACGCGTCAGCCCCAGACGACCGTCGTCCAGCACCGTGAACCGGGAATCGCGGGTGAAACGGATGGCCTGCCGGTCGTCCTTACGGGACCGGAACCCCGGCGGCGCCACCATCGCACCCTCGCGCCTGCCCGACACGGAGTGGAAGAAGTCGCGGTACGCGGCGTTCAGGTCCGCGAGGGCCTGCCACGACACCACCGCCGACACCTCGCCCAGCCACGCCCGCTCCGGAATCGCCCTGGCCCACGTGATGACCCACTTCGACAACTCGGCGTCCCGACACGTACGGCAGGCCCTGCCCGCGGGCGGTCTGCCGGACGCGCAGCCCGTCGTTGAACACCACCCGGGCACATCCGAACACCTTCGCCAGCGCGACCCGCTGGCCGGGCGCCGGACAGCCCCGGAACCGGTACCGGAGCCGCACGAAACACACGACACCAAGTTGCCTATGCCAGAACTCGACGGTATCCGCACCGGTAGGCACCGTGTTCCCGCGACGCATGTTCATCTGGTTCTCGTGACAACGTTCCGGCACCCGGTGTTCGCCGACCGCCACCTGACCCGGATGGAACAGATCACGCGTGACGTGTGCCGCGACTCCGAGGCCGAACTGGTCGCTCAAGGGCGTCTCCTCGCGCCGCCCGCGGCAGGAATCTCCCGACCTGGTGCGCCACTACCACCGGGCCAACAAGCTCTGGTCAGACTCGTACTTCGCCGGCTCCGTCGGCCGCCGCCACCGGGCATCGTGAAGCAGTACATCGAGCAGCAAAACCGGCCAGGTCAGAGCACTGCTGGGCCCCGGCGGCCCGCCCAGCGCGGGCCTTCACCCCCGGCCCGAAGGCCGGAGCACCGGACCGCATTCCGGTAGCCGGGCCCTTGCGGAGGCCACGTCGCCCTACCGTCTCCTCATGACACGACCCTTTGACATCGCCACACTTCTATGTTTCGCTAAGGAAAGCGCTTCCCCACACGTCCAGCGGGAGCCGTCCTGTCATACCTGCGGCGTGGTGCACCGCCAGCACCCCGCACCTGCGAGCCAACCCGGGCTGGCTCCTCGCACCGGCGACGCACCTCGCCATGCCGTAAGGAGATCTCAATGCACGCAGCACGGCGCCGCACGGCGCTGGCCACCACTGCGGTCGCTGCCGTCGCCCTGACCGGGGCCACGGTCGTCAGCGCAAGCACCGCCCACGCCGCTACCGGCTGCCGAGTCAGCTACTCGGTCGCCTCCCAGTGGCCGGGCGGTTTCACCGGCAACGTCGTCCTCACCAACCTCGGCGACGCGATGTCGTCCTGGTCCCTGCAGTGGACCTTTGGCGCCGGCCAACAGGTCGTTCAGGCGTGGAACGCCGAGATCTCGCAGAGCGGGAGCTCCGTCACCGCTCGCAATGCGAGCTACAACGGCGATCTCGGTTCGAACGCGAGCGTCTCGTTCGGCTTCAACGGGTCGTGGAACAACTCGTCCAACCCGGCACCGAGCAGCTTCAGCCTCAACGGCGTGGCCTGCACCGGTGGCACCAACCCGACCACACCGCCGCCCAACCCGACCACACCGCCACCGAACCCGACGACACCGCCACCGAACCCGACCACACCGCCACCCGGCCAGACGCCGACCGGCCTGGTCGGCTGGGCCACCCAGAACGGCGGCACGACCGGCGGTGGCAACGCCTCCCCGACCACCGTCACCAACTCCTCGGCGCTGTCCTCGGCGATCAGCGGATCCGGCTCGGCCGTCGTTCGGGTGTCCGGCACCATCTCCTGCTCCGGCATGCTGAAGGTCGGCAGCAACAAGACGATCGTCGGCATCGGCTCCTCAGCCACGATCTCCGGCTGCGGCTTCAACATCAGCGATCAGCGAAACGTGATCATCCGCAACATCAACTTCCGCAACTGGAACGATGACGCCATCAACGTCCAGACCGAGTCCCGAAACGTCTGGGTCGACCACAACAGCTTCTCCAACGGGTACGACGGCGCCGTGGACATCAAGCGCGGTTCCGACTACATCACGGTGTCGTGGAACCGAGTGTTCAACCACAGCAAGTCGATGCTCCTTGGCCACTCGGACAACAACGGCAGCCAGGACCGCGGTCACCTGCGGGTCACCTACCACCACAACTGGTTTGATGGCTCCGGATCCCGGCATCCGCGAGTCCGGTTCGGCAACCCGGTGCACGTGTTCAACAACTACTACTACGACAATGACTACGGCGTCGCCTCCACCGAGGACGCTGGGGTACTCGTCGAGGGCAACTACTTCGAAGACGTCGACGACCCGACGCACGTCGGCTACGCCGCGTCGGACCCGGGCACCCTCGTCGCCCGCAACAACCACTTCGTGAACTCCGGCACCCCGGAAACCGCCGGTGGAGTCGCGAGCATCCCGTACTCCTACTCGTTGACCTCCGCCAGCCAGGTCAAATCCGTCGTCACGAACGGCGCCGGCGCTGGAAAGATCGGCCTCTGACCCAATGACGTCCGTCTCCCGGCCGCGATGCGCGGCCGGGAGACGGCGCGGCCGGCATCAGCAGCTGGCGGGCGCCGGCGCAGCCGGCGGCTGACAGACTCAGCGGTCGCAGGCCGAGGCGGCCAGTGGCGCCGAGGGTGGCGCACCCACCGTCGGCAGCCCCAGCAGCACCGCACCGGTACGCGCCGTCTGCCCCGCCTCGTACACGTCGCCGGCCCGGGTCCGACGGTGGGCGACCGGCTCGCCGTCGGCGTTGAGGTGGTGCGGTGCCGCGTAGCTGACGACCACCTCGACGAGGTCACCGGGACGAATGCGCCCGGCGAGCCGACCGGCGTCGAAGTGCACCAACCGGCCGTCCCGGGCCCGGCCGGACAACCGCCCGGTCCGCCCGTCCTTGCGGCCCTCGCCGACCGCGACCAGCACCTCGACGGTCCGACCGAGCAGCTGACGGTTCTCCGCCCAGGTGATCTCCTCCAGACAGGCGATCAGCCGGTCGTAGCGCTCCTGCACCACCGGCTTCGGCAACTGACCGGGCATGTCGGCGGCCGGCGTACCGGGGCGTTTCGAGTACTGGAAGGTGAACGCCGAGGAGAACCGGGCGGCCCGTACCACGTCGAGGGTGCGCTCGAAGTCGGCGTCGGTCTCACCGGGGAAGCCGACGATGATGTCGGTGGTGATCGCCGCATCGGGCATCGCCGCCCGTACCTTGTCGATGATGCCGAGATAGCGGTCGGCGCGGTAGGAACGGCGCATCGCCCGCAGCACCGGGTCCGAACCGGACTGCAGCGGCATGTGCAACGAGTGGCAGACGTTGTCGGTCTCGGCCATCGCGGCGATCACGTCGTCGGTGAAGTCCTTCGGGTGCGGGCTGGTGAACCGGACCCGTTCCAGCCCGTCGATCCCACCGCAGGCGCGCAGCAGTTTGCCGAACGCGAACCGGTCGCCGAACTCGACGCCGTAGGAGTTGACGTTCTGGCCGAGCAGGGTCACCTCCAGCACACCCTCGTCGACCAGGGCCCGCACCTCGGCGAGGACGTCGCCGGGCCGGCGGTCCTTCTCCCGGCCGCGCAGCGACGGCACGATGCAGAAGGTGCAGGTGTTGTTGCAGCCGACGGAGATCGACACCCAGCCGGCGTAGGTCGACTCCCGCCGGGTCGGCAGGGTGGAGGGGAAGACCTCCAGCGACTCGAGGATCTCCACCTCGGCGGCAGAGTTGTGCCGGGCCCGGTCCAGCAGGGTCGGCAGCGCACCGATGTTGTGCGTGCCGAAGACGACGTCGACCCAGGGGGCCCGGCGGACAATCTCGCCCCGGTCCTTCTGGGCCAGGCAGCCGCCGACCGCGATCTGCATCTGTGGCCGCTTCTCCTTGACCGGTCGCAGGTGACCGAGGTTGCCGTACAGCCGGTTGTCGGCGTTCTCCCGCACCGCGCAGGTGTTGAAGACGACGACGTCCGGATCGTCGGACTCCCCCGCCCGGACGTAGCCGGCCGATTCCAGCAGGCCGGAGATCCGTTCGGAGTCGTGCACGTTCATCTGGCAGCCGTAGGTGCGCACCTGGTAGGTACGTGGGTGGCGGGCGTGTGCTGCGCTGGTAGTCATGACATCAGATAGCGTAGCTGGCCGCCCGCCGCCGGGATCACGCGGCGAGTGTCGGAGCCACCGAGTCGGGCCCCCACCGCGAGCCGCCGCAGAACAGCCCGGCCTGGCAGCCGGGGTCGGTCAGGCTGCACAGCCGCAGGTTGGTGCGGCGGTCACCGACGCTGGTCGGTTCGATGTCCAGGTGCACCGGGCGGACCGTGCCGTCCGGGGACACCAGCAGGTGGCGGGTCGCGTCGAGCGTGTCGTCAGCGAGTACGCAGCGACGTCCGGTCCGGCGGGCGAACGCGGCGAGCACCCGGTGCTCGGGCGGGTCGACCGGCGCGGCGTAGCAGTCGACGTTCACCGGGAAGTCCCCGGCCCCGTCCCAGACGTCGCAGAGCACCACGCCGTCGGGGAACCGCTCCGCCGAAGCCCCACCCAGCGACTCCACCGGACGACCGATGATCGCCGCGGGGGTGGCTCGGATCTGACCTGGGGCGAGCGGTCCGTCGACGGACCAGTTCCACAGCGTGGTGCAGAACGGTGCAATCGCCATACGATCATGTTGCCCGGACAGCAGCCGGCACGTGGGCTGTGTTACCGCTCCGTGACCATTTGAGTTGCCCACCGACACATCACGCCGCCTAAAGTGGCGGGACCACGTGAGGTGACCTCGACCGATCGTGACGACGAGGACGGTGCATGGACAGGGACGGTGCATGACGGTGACAACCAGAGAGCCGCTGATCGTGCTCAGCGGAGTCAACAAGTGGTTCGGTCCACTGCACGTGCTCCAGGACGTCGACCTCTCGGTCGACCGTGGTGAAGTGGTGGTGGTGATCGGGCCGTCCGGCTCCGGCAAGTCCACTCTGTGCCGCGCGATCAACCGTCTGGAGCCGATCAGCTCCGGGACCATCCTGTTCGACGGCCGACCGCTGCCGGCGGAGGGCCGGGCCCTGGCCCGGCTGCGCAGCGAGGTCGGCATGGTGTTCCAGTCGTTCAACCTGTTCGCGCACCGGACGATCCTGGACAACGTCACGCTCGGCCCGATGAAGGTACGCCGGGAGAAGGCGTCGGTGGTCCGCGAGCGGGCACTGCAGCTGCTCGATCGGGTTGGCATCGCCAACCAGGCGGACAAGTTCCCGGCCCAGCTCTCCGGCGGTCAGCAGCAGCGGGCGGCGATCGCCCGGGCGTTGGCGATGCAGCCCAAGGCGATGCTGTTCGACGAGCCGACCAGCGCGCTCGACCCGGAGATGGTCGGCGAGGTGCTGGACGTGATGACCTCGCTGGCCGCCGAGGGGATGACGATGGTCGTCGTCACCCATGAGATGGGCTTCGCCCGGCACGCCGCGAACCGGGTCATCTTCATGGCCGACGGGCAGTTGGTCGAGGACGCCCCGCCGACCGAGTTCTTCACCAACCCACGTAGCGACCGGGCGAAGGACTTCCTGTCCAAGATCCTCACCCACTGACATCCCCGCTCGAGGACGATTGCATCCAACGTGGAGGCGCCGCGACCCGGCGGGCTTCCCATCGTGAAGGAGAAAACTGAGCAATGCGTATGTCACGTATCGCGGCGGTAGCCGCATCGGCCGCGTTAGCGGTGTCCATGGCGGCCTGTGGCGACAGCGGCGGGGACGACACCGGCGGTGAGAACCCCGACGTGGCGACGCCGAGCTTCGAGGCCGGCACCACGATGGCCGAGCTGAGCGAGGCCGGCACGATGACCGTCGGCACCAAGTTCGACCAGCCCGGCTTCGGTAAGCTGGGCCTCGACGGTGAGCCGGCCGGCTTCGACGTCGAGATCGCCAAGCTGATCGCGGCCGAGCTGGGCATCGCCGCCGACGACATCGAGTACGTCGAGGCGCCGTCCGCGGTCCGCGAGGAGCTGCTGGAGCAGGACCGGGTCGACATCGTGGTGGCCACCTACACGATCAACCCCACCCGCAAGGAGCGGATCGACTTCGCCGGCCCGTACTACGTCGCCGGCCAACACATCATGGTCCGCGCCGATGACGACTCGATCACCGGGCCGGAATCGTTCGAGTCCGGGGACAAGAAGATCTGCTCGGTGCAGGGTTCGACGCCGGCGGAGAACATCCAGGAGTACCTGGCGGATGTCGGCGAGCAGCTGGTGCTCTTCGACATCTACGAGAAGTGCGTGGACGCGCTGCGCGGCGGTCAGGTCGACGCGGTCACCACCGACAACGTGATCCTGCTCGGCTTCATCGCCGACAACGAGGGCGACTTCAAGCTGGCCGGTGAGCAGTTCACCGAGGAGCCGTACGGCATCGGGGTGAAGAAGGGCGACGACGCGTTCCGCGACTTCATCAACGACACCCTGGAGAAGATCTACGGCGACGGCTCGTACGCGCAGGCGTGGGAGTCCACCGCTGGCGAGTTCGACGACAACACCCCGACCGGTCCGGCGGTCGACCGCTACTGACCGTCGACGGTCGCACCTGATCGATCCCGGCCGGCCCGGCGGCGTCAACTCCGGGCCGGCCGGTAGCCCAGGTGGACGGTTCGCAGAAGGGTCTTTCGTGTGAGAGTGCTCGTCGACCACTTCGACGTCTTCGTCGGAGGTTTCTGGCTCACGCTGCAGCTGTGCCTGCTGTCCGCGACCGGCGCCCTGCTGATCGGCACGCTCGTCGCGATCCTGCGGATCTCACCGGTGCCGCCGCTGCGCTGGCTCGGTGGGGCGTACGTGACGGTGCTGCGCAACGTGCCGCTGACCGTCGTGATGTTCTTCTCGGCCTTCGGGTTGCCGGCGCTCGGGTCGAACGCCGACTTCCTGCGGATCCCCGGGCTGAGCACCGTGTTCAGCCGGCTCGGCATCGACCTGCCGTACTTTCGGTTCGCGATCATCGCGCTGAGCGTCTACACCGGCGCGTTCGTCTGTGAGGCGATCCGCAGCGGGATCAACGCGGTGCCACCTGGTCAGGCGGAGGCCGCCCGCGCGATCGGCCTGACCTTCACCCAGAACCTGCGGTACGTGGTACTCCCCCAGGCGTGGAAGGCCGCGGTCGTTCCGCTGGGCAGCGTCATCATCGCCATGATCAAGAATTCGGCGCTGGCCGGCTTCTTCGGGGTGGTCGGTGACCTGTCCAACTCGGCGCAGAACCTGACCAGCGCCCTCGGCGAGCCGATCATCCCGGTCTTCGTCGGCATCTCGATCGGCTTCCTGATCATGACCGTGCCGCTCGGGCTGCTGCTCGACCGGGTCGAGGCCCGCCGGGCGGTGGCCAGATGACCGCCCGGATCCCCGTTAGCGCTGCAGCCGTCACCGGAGGAACCGCACCATGAGCCAGCAGCAGAGCGTGCTGTACGACGCCCCCGGGCCTCGGGCCAGGCGGGTCACGCTGATCGTCAGCGTGCTGTCGGCTGTCGCCGCCGTCACCGCCGGCTACTTCCTGGTCTACCGGCCGCTGGCCGAACGCGAGCAGTTCACCATGGAGAAGTGGGGTCCACTGATCGATCCCGGCAACGAGGTGTTCGGTCAGGTCTGGACACTGCTCGGCGAGGGGGTCACCGCCACGCTGACCGCCGCCGGCCTGGCGATCGTGCTGTCGTTGCTGTTCGGCACCGCGCTGGCGGTGCTACGGATCCAGCTGAAGGCGCTGCTGCGCCGCCGGTTCACCGGGCTCGCCACCTCGTTCGCGCTGGCGCTGCGGGCGTTGAGCTGGCTGCTGAACCTGGTGACCCGGTTCTGCGTCGAGGTGTTCCGCGGCCTGCCGGTGGTCATCACCATCTTCTTCGTCGCCCGGGGCCTGCCGGACCTCGGCCTGGAGATCGTCCTCCCGTTCGGCCACGAGATGCTGCCGTACCTGGTGCTGGGTCTGACCATCTACAACGGCGTGGTGATCGCCGAGATCCTGCGCTCCGGGATGGAGGGTCTGCCGTCGGGGCAGCGCGAGTCGGCCGCCGCGATCGGGCTGACGTCGTTCCAGACCACCCGGATGATCCTGCTGCCGCAGGCGTTCCGGATCATGCTGCCGGCTCTGATCAGCCAGCTGATCGTGGTGCTCAAGGACACCTCGTTGGGCTTCATCATCGGCTACCAGGAGACGCTGCTGGTCGGCCGGACGATCATCCAGAACCTGCGTAACCCGATCCAGGTGTATCTGGTGATCGGGGTGCTGTTCATCGCAGTTAACTACGCGCTGTCCAAGCTCGCCGAGTCGGTGCAGCGGCGGCTGGCTCAGGGCCGGCGGACCAGCGCCACACCCCAGCCACCGGCGGCACCGGCGTCGACGGTGGCCGGCCAACAGACCGCGGCCGGCACCGGCGGCAGCGCCACCGGCGGCACGGCTACGTCGGACAGCAGCTGACCGGACGGGCCCGCCCGTTGACCGGCGTCCGGCCGGTCAGCGGGCGATTTCGGTGACCCGGGACTCGCGGACCACGGTCACCCGGATCTGCCCCGGGTAGGTCAGCTCCTCCTCGATTTGCTTGGCCACGTCACGGGCCAGCACCGCGGCACCGATGTCGTCCACGTCGTCCGGCTTGACCATCACCCGGATCTCCCGGCCGGCCTGCATGGCGAAGACCTTCTCCACCCCGATCTTGCCGGCGGCGATCTCCTCGATGCGTTCCAGCCGTTTGACGTACGCCTCCAGACTTTCCCGCCGGGCGCCGGGACGACCACCGGAGCACGCGTCGGAGGCCTGGGTGAGCACCGCCTCGACGGTCTGCGGCGGCACCTCGTTGTGATGCGCCTCGATGGCGTGCACCACCTCTTCGGACTCACCGTACTTGCGGGCCAGGTCGGCGCCGATCAGCGCATGACTGCCCTCGACCTCGTGGGTGAGCGCCTTGCCGATGTCGTGCAGGAACGCGCACCGCTTGATCAACGGGACGTCCAGACGCAGCTCGGCGGCCATCACCCCGGCGATGTGCGCGGTCTCCACCAGATGCTTGAGCACGTTCTGGCCGTACGAGGTCCGGTAGCGCAGCCGGCCCAGCAAGGTGGCCAGCTCAGGGTGGATCTCGGTGATGCCGACGTCGACGAGCGCCTCCTCGGCAGCCCGGTGGCACAGCTGCTCCACCTCCTGCCGGGCGGTCTCGAAGACCTCCTCGATCCGGTGCGGATGGATCCGGCCGTCGAGCACCAGCTTCTCCAGGGTGAGCCGGCCGGTCTCCCGGCGTACCGGATCGAAGCAGGACAGCAGGACCGCCTCGGGTGTGTCGTCGATGATCAGGTTGACCCCGGTGACGGATTCGAACGCCCGGATGTTGCGGCCTTCCCGCCCGATGATCCGGCCCTTCATCTCGTCGCCGGGCAGATGCAGGACGCTGACCACGCTTTCGGCGGTCTGTTCGCTGGCGACCCGCTGGATGGCGTCCACCACGATGTGCCGGGCCCGCTGGTCGGCGGTGTTGCGGGCGTCGGCCTCGATGTCGCGGACCAGGATCGCCGCCTCCCGTTTGGCCTGGCTCTCGATCGCTTCGACCAGCTCGCCGCGGGCCGCCTCGGCGGTCAGCCCGGCGACCCGTTCCAGCTCGCGCTGCCATCGCTCCTCGGCGGCCGCCAGGTCCGCTTCCCGGGCGGCCAGGGCTGCCTTGCGCTCGGCGAGTTCGGCGGCGGTGGCGGTCAACCGGCGGTCCCGCTCGGCGACCCGGTCGGCTTCCTCGGCGTGCTGACGTTCCCGTTCGTCCATCCGCTGGCCGCGCCGGTCCAGCTCGGCGGACTGCTCCTTGACCGTCCGGGAGAGCATCGCGATCTCCCGTTCGCCGCTGCGCCGGGCCGCTGCCCGGACCTGCTCGGCCTCGGTCTCGGCCTGCCGGTGGGCCCGCTCCAGGATGGTGTCCGCCTCGGCCCGGGCGGCGTCGAGCACCCGACGTGCCTCGGCCCGGGCGGCGGTCGCTTCGGCCTTGGCGGCGGCGGCGTCGGTACGGGCCGCAGCGGCGGCGGCCTTGGCCTGCTCGACGGCGGAGGACGCCTCGTCGGCCGCGGTACGCAGCGCGGCGAGGGAGCGTTCCTGCTGGTCGCGGGCGGCGATGAAGGCCGGGTCCTCCTCGACCGGCGGCGCGGCCGCCGGTGTGGTGAGCCGACGCAGCGCGCGGGCACCGAGCGCGAGGCCGGCGAGCACCAGGCCGGCCAGCCCGACGACCGCGGCGAAGAGCATCCACTCCAGCCCGGTCATGCCGACCCTCCGGGCCTACCGACACTCGCGTGTCCCGCCGGCTTCCTGCGCTGCGCCACGACCGCCTCCAGTCCGCCGTCGGCCTTACCGGAAGCTTCTCGCTCCGGCCGGCCACGGCTATGGGAACGCCCGACCGTGGCGGCTGACCAACGACCAGACAGCACCGACGTGGGTGCGGGCACGACCACGGCGAAACGGCCGTTGTGCGTGCTGTCGCAGCCGGACCGGCCTGTCCGGTTGCGGCATGTCTGGCTACTGAGCTGCTGCTGCGAAGTGATGCCGTACTGTTATGCGATCTATGTTGTGCGGTTAGCCTGCGACGGGTCGGTTGTTCGTCTGTAACGCGAGGCTAGGTCGCGAGGGGCCGTTCGGTCAAGAAGTCATGATCAGACCGACAACGGAACGTAGGGCATCGGCGCGCTCACAGGCAGCATGTCGCGCTCAGGACGCGTCGGGATGAGTCGGAAATTTGGCACACCCCGCAGGGGGATGGCGTCCCGTCAGGTGGACCAGGGCTGCTCAGCATCCGGGTCGGGAACCTCGCCGGTCAGTGCCTCGGCATCCACCGTGTCGGTGAACTCGGCCGCCTCGGCGGACCGGGCGACCAACGCCTCCCGGACCACCGGCACAGCCACCCCCGCCGAGTAACCCTTGCGGGCGAGCATCGCGACCAACCGCCGGAACACCACGTCCGGAGCACCCCGGGCGGTACGCAGCTTGCGCTCGACGAGCTCCGCCGCGGTGGCCCGCTCGGTCGACTCGTCCAGCCCGTCCAGCGCGTCCCGGGCAATCTGCGGATCCACGCCGCGCTGACGCAACTCGGCGGCGAGGTTGCGCCGGGCCAGCCCTCGACCGTGATGCCGGCTGGTCACCCAGGCTTGGGCGAACGCCGCGTCGTCGATCATCCCAACCTCGTCGTACCGGTCGAGGACCGACCTGGCCGTGGCCTCGGAAATGCCGCGTCGCCGCAGTACGGCGGCGAGCTCCGCCCGGGTCCGGGGGCGGACGGCGAGCTGCCGCAGACAGATGTCGCGGGCCTGCTGCGCCTCGTCCACCGGCTGCCGGCCGGTAGCGGTGGACCCGGTGGCATGGTCGGCGGACCCGGCCGCCTCGGCGGAGCGGCCGGCACGGGAGGCGCGGGGACGGGGCGGAGCCGCATCCCAGCCCCTGCCCGTCCGTGCACCGCGTCGTCGACCAGCCATCCGGATCAGAAGTCGACCGGCGGCAACTCAGGCCCGCCGGCCTCGTCGGCACCGAGCGCACCGACGCCGAGCTTCTCCAGGATCTTCTTCTCGATCTCAGCCGCCACGTCCGGGTTCTCCCGGAGGAACTCCCGAGCTTTCTCCTTGCCCTGACCGAGCTGGTCGCCCTCGTAGGTGTACCAGGCGCCGGACTTGCGGATGATCGACTGCTCGACACCGACGTCGATCAGCGACCCCTCCCGGGAGATGCCCTTGCCGTACATGATGTCGAACTCGGCCTGCTTGAACGGTGCGGAGACCTTGTTCTTGACGACCTTGACCCGGGTCCGGTTGCCGACCACGTCGGTGCCGTCCTTGAGGCTCTCGATCCGTCGCACGTCGAGCCGCACCGAGGCGTAGAACTTCAGCGCTCGGCCACCGGTGGTGGTCTCCGGCGAACCGAACATCACGCCGATCTTCTCCCGCAGCTGGTTGATGAAGATCGCGGTGGTGCCGGTGCTGTTCAGCACACCGGTGATCTTGCGCAGCGCCTGGCTCATCAGCCGGGCCTGCAGACCGACGTGGCTGTCCCCCATCTCGCCCTCGATCTCGGCGCGGGGCACCAGGGCCGCGACCGAGTCGATCACGATGATGTCCAGCGCGCCGGAGCGGATCAGCATGTCGGCGATCTCCAGCGCCTGCTCGCCTGTGTCCGGTTGGGAGACCAGCATGGCGTCGGTGTCCACGCCGAGCGCCCTGGCGTAGTCCGGGTCGAGCGCGTGCTCGGCGTCGATGAACGCCGCGATGCCGCCGGAACGCTGGGCGTTGGCCACCGCGTGCAGGGCGACCGTGGTCTTACCGCTGCTCTCCGGGCCGTAGACCTCGACCACCCGACCCCGGGGCAGGCCGCCGACGCCGAGTGCCACGTCGAGCGCGATGGAGCCGGTGGGGATCACTGCGGTCTGGATCACCGGCCGCTCGCCCAGCCGCATCACCGAGCCCTTGCCGAACTGTTTGTCGATCTGAGCCAGCGCCAGATCGAGCGCCTTTTCCTTATCTGGCACTGCCGCCATTGCTGCCACCCCTACGTTCGCCGACTTCCCAGGCGTCCTGGCCGAGCTTCTCGTCACCCGGGTCACGCTAGGCGCTGGGTCCGACAGAAAACAGCCGACGGGCCGCAACCTGTGGATGAGCACCTAGCTGTGGACAATAGCCGAACAGATGTACGAGTGGAAAACCAGACACGCCCACGAATCTCACCACCCAAAGCAGCCATTCGACCGCAAAGAGTGAATGCAGCTACGCGAACGCGCGCCCGTCAAGCAGAGGTACCTACCCGTCAAGCAAAGGCACGACCAGCCGACAGAGGTACGACCGGCCGGCAAGCGACGTGCTACACACACAGGCCGGCTCCCGGATACCCCGAGACTCGTGAATCCCAGCTCGACCGGCACTCGCCGTTCAGCGCAACCGGCCGGGAACCCGGTCGGGGTACGCGGCGCAGACCGCCCGCCAGACCACCGCCGTCTCCTCACCCGCCGCCAGCGCCTGGGCGATGGTGCGCCCACCCAGCTGGGCCAGCACCTGATCGGTGGCGATGCTGCGGGCGTACGCCGGCCCGAACGCCTCGTCCAACCGGCCCCAGAAGTCCGTCAACCGCATCCCTACCTCCTTACTGCTTCGACGGAGCCGACACCGGGCGCAGCACCAACCCCAGCAACGGCACCGTGGCCAGCGCCGACAGCAACGTCAGGACGCCGTAACCGGACAGCCCGACGATGATTCCGCTGACCGCGCCGGCGGATGCGCCGGCCAGGCCCATCACCAGGTCCGACAGGCCTTGCACCGACGGACGGACGTCGACCGGCACCGACTCCGACAGCAGGGTCGAGCCCGCGACCATGGTGCCCGACCAGCCGAGCCCGAGCAGCACCAGCCCGATCACCAGGCGTACCGGGTCGTGACCGGCGGTGCCCGCCACAGCGCACGCGGCCAGCAGCAGCCCGGCCCCACCGACGATCACCGGCCGGCGACCGGACCGGTCGGTGAGCCAACCTACCACCGGCGACAGCGCGTACATCCCGGCAATGTGCAGGCTCAGCACCAGCCCGACGGTGCGCAGCAGGTCACCACCGGAATGCCCCATCCCGATGTGGACCGGAGTCATCGCCATCACCCCCACCATCACCAGGTGGCCGACAGCGACAGCGCAGACCCCGAGCCGCGCGGCTGGCCGGGCCATGACCACCGCGAACGCCGCCCGCATGCCTCGGCCGGACCCGGCCCGCAGACCCCGACCGGACCGCACCGGGGCGGTCGCCGACGCGGGGTCGGCGATCCGCCGGGCGGTCAGCAGCGGATCCGGTCGCAGCAACATCAGCACCAACAGCGCGGCCAGCAGGAACGCCAGCGTGCTGACGGCGAACGGACCGGCCAGCGGCGGCAGCCCGACCCCACTGGCCGACCGGTCGGCCAGCCCGGCCAGGTTGGGGGCGGTCACCGCGCCGACCGTGGTCGCCCAGACCACCAGCGACAGTTGCCGGCCCCGACGACGCGGCTCGGCGAGGTCGACCGCCGCGTACCGGGCCTGGAGCCCGGCGGTCGTCGCACCGCCGAACAGGACCATGCCGACGAACAGCAGCGGCACCCAGCGCACCGCCGCGGCGGCCACCACCAGCACCGCCCCGGTCGCACCCGTCAGGTACGCGAAGACCAGGCCGGGACGGCGGCCGTGCCCGTTCATGAGCCGGACCACGGGTACGGCGAGCAGCGCCCCGCCGACCACCGCGGCGCTCTGCGCCAGGCCGGAGACGGTCACCCCGCCAAGCTCGGCGGCGAGCAGGCCACCGACCGAGATCCCGATGGTGACGCCTACGCCGCCGATCATCTGGGTACCGGCGAGCAGCCGCAGCGTACGGCGTTGGATGCGGGTGACGTCACCGGGTGGCGGCGGATCGGTCACCGACGGCGGTGCGGTGAGTGCGGTCATCGGCGTACCGCCGGGGTCGGGTTGCCCAGACCGGCGAGCAGTCCGCGGACGACGCCGAGGTCGGTGACCAGCCCTCGGTAGGCAATCTGCTGGTCGTCGGCGCGCAGCACCGCCGAGGGATGGATGGTGGCCACCAGCTGAGCCGGGCCCACCGGGAACTCCTCGGGCCGCTCGGCCGAGGCCGGCCACGGCAGCGGTACGCCACGCGAGCGGGTCACCCGGAACGCCGGACCGAGCAGCGCCCGGGCCGCGGTCGCGCCGAGCACCACGACGACGGCCGGGCGCAGCATCGCGAACTCGGCGACCAGCCAGGGCCGGCAGGCCACAATGTGCACCCGGTCCGGGGTCTGGTGGATCCGTCGACCGCCGCGCGACACGAAGCGGAAGTGCTTCACCGCGTTGGTCAGATAGATCTGGTCGACCGGGATCCCGGCGTCGTCCACCGCCCGGCGCAGCAGCCGGCCGGCCGGGCCGACGAACGGCAGACCCTGGCGGTCCTCGACGTCCCCGGGCTGCTCGCCGACCATCACCACCCGGGCATCGGGGTTGCCCCGACCGAAGACCACCTGGCTGGCGGGCTGGTGCAGTTCGCATCCCAGGCAGCCGGGGGCGGCAGCGCGCAGGTCGGCGAGGCTACGGGCACCGGCGGGGACGTACCCATCGGCTCCGACGGTGGATTCGTGCACGGTCACGGGTCCTTCCTACCCGGTTGCGGATCGCCCGGTGCGCCTGGGTTGACGGGTCCGGGCGCGGCCCGCGTACCTCACCTGCCGACCCCGGTGCGTCCTGCTGGGCGCAGCGCGTCGTGCACCGCCGCGGCGAGCTCGCCGGCCCGGTGCTCGTCGAGCCCGCTGACGGTGATCCTGATCCCCGGCGCGCCGCGTAGCCGGTAGCGGGCTCCGGCGGAGACGGTGAATCCGGCTGTCTGCAGCGCGGTCACCACGTGGGTCTCGTCCGTCACCGGCACCCAGACGTTGATCCCGCTGCCGCCGTGGCTGGCCACGCCGTGGGCGGCGAGCGCGGCCCGCAGCGCCTCCCGACGGCGCTGGTAGACCCGGCCGGCCCCGGCCACCGAGGCGGTGACCGAGGGGTCGCGCCACAACTGTCCGAGCAGCCGCTGCAGGACCGTGGAGACCCAGCCGGAACCGATACGCATCCGACCGGCAACCCGGCTCAGTGTGGTCTCGTCGCCGGTCAACAGGGCGATCCGCAGGTCCGGGCCGTACGGCTTGCTGGCGGAGCGGACGAACGCCCATCGGGATGTCGCGCCGGCCAGCACGTGCGGCGGACCGTCGGAGAGCTCGGCGGCGTGGTCGTCCTCGATGAGCAGCACGTCGTCGGTCTCGCGCAGCAGCCGTCGCAGCCGGTCGGCCCGGTCGCCGTCCAGGGCGGCACCGGTAGGGTTCTGCGCCCGGGTGGTGACCACGATGGCGGACACACCGGCGGACAGCGCCGCCCGCAGGCCCGGTTCGGTAGGGCCACGGTCGTCCACCGTCATCGGCACCGGGGTGAGGCCCAGTGCCGCGATCAGATCCAGCAGGTTGGCCCAGCCGGGGTCCTCCACCGCGACCCGGTCGCCAGCGCGCAGATTGCTGGTGAGCAGGCGTTCGATCCCGTCCAGCGCGCCACTGGTGACGGTCAGACCGGCAGCCGGTAGGCCGTCGTCGGCCAACCGGACCGCAGCGAGCGCGGCGAGGTCGGGCAGCAGGCCGGCGTCGGCGTAGCCCTGCCCGGACGAGGTGTCGGCCAGCTGCCGGGCGACCGCAGCGAGATGTGTCGCCAGCGGCGGCAACAGCCGTGGATCCGGCTCGCCGGTGGACAGGTCCAGGGTGCCCGGCGGGGCCGGCGCGGACGGACCGGGCCGGGTCACGGCGACCGGTGGGCGGGCGCGGACCCGGGTGCCGCGTCGGCCGTCGGTGTCGACGATCCCCCGTTGGCGCAGCGCCTGGTACGCCTTGGCGACGGTGGCCGGGCTGACCTCGAGTGCGTCGGCGAGCGTACGCACCGCCGGCAGCAGGGCACCAGGTGCCAACGCACCCGTACGGACACCGGCCTCGACGCTGGCCGAGATCTCGGTCGCGGTCGCACCGGTCGGCTGATATTGTTCTGACACAAATATCATATTGTACTAGCACAATCTCAGGAGACCAAGTGTACCCCGCCACCGCCCGCACCACCGCCACGCGACACCTCAGCCGGGTGACCTACCAGCGCACCGAGGCACACCGCATCCTCGACGAGGCGTACCACTGCTGCCTGGCGTTCGTCGCCGACAACGCGCCCCGGGCACTGCCCACTCTGCACGTACGCATCGACGAGACCCTGTACCTGCACGGCTCCACCGCGAGCACCCCCCCTGCTGGCCGCCCGGGACCCACAAGGGCTCGCCGTCTGTGTGGCCGTCACCCTGCTCGACGGCCTGGTCTATGCCCGCGCCCAGGCGCACCACAGTGCCAACTACCGGTCAGTCGTCGTGCACGGCACCGCCCGGCTGGTCAGCGACCCGGCCGACAAGCGGCGGGCACTCGACGCCCTGATCGACAAGGCAGCACCGGGCCGGGCCGCGGACAGCCGGCCACCGACCAGCCGGGAACTCGCGCAGACAGCGGTGCTCGCCGTCGCTCTCGACGAGGTATCGGTCAAGGCCCGCGCCGGTGACCCCGTCGACGAACAGGCCGACCTCGCGCTGCCGTACTGGGCCGGGGTGGTGCCAATGCGCACCGTCGCCGACCCGCCGCAATCCGCCGCCGGAGTCACCCGGGCGGTGCCGACCTACTTCACCACCAGCGAGATTTCTCTCGCCAACGGACCGGCGGACAGGTGAGGATGCCCCCATGCTGGGCACCACCGACATCTGGACGTACGTCCTGGGCACCGTGGCGATCGTCCTGCTGCCCGGGCCGAACTCGTTGTTCGTCCTGTCCACCGCCGTTGCTCTCCGCACTGACGATGCAGTTCCGGCAGCGGCGACGGCTCGCCGCGACGGTCACCAGCGGGGTGGGCGCTCTGTTCCTCGGCTTCGGGGTCAAGCTCGCCACCGCCAGCGCCGGAGCAGCCTGACCGCCGGAGCATGGCCGCCGGAACAGCCCGACCCGTAGGAACAGACTGACCGCTGAGCGGCCAACCGCCACCGTCGGCACGCAGCTCAGCGCATCCGCCGTCCCCTCGGTACGGTGTCCGTCTCGTCGTCGAACTCGCCGATGACCTCCTCCAGCAGGTCCTCCAACGCCACGAAACCGATCGGCCGGTCGGCACCGGCACCGTTGGTGACCAGCGCTAGCTGGACCTGGTCGGCGCGCATCGCCGCCACCGCCTCGGTGACGGTTGCCGTCGCCGGCAGCAGGAACGGCCGGCTCATCAGCGATTCTGCGGTCGGCGCGCCGTCACAGGTGTTCGCCCGTACCGCGTCGCGTACGTGCACGATGCCGATCAGATCGCCGGCCTCCCCGCAGACCACCAGGCGGGACCGGCCGCTGCCCCGGGACAGCTCCTCCACCCGCTCGGCGGTGTCCGTCCGGGCCACCGCGACAACCTGGTCCACCGGCTGCATCACGTCCCGGACAGTGGTGCGCTCCAGCTGGAGCATCTTGGCCAGCAGCTCGTGCTGGTCCGGCGGCAGCAGCCCGTGCTCCCGCGACTGTTCCAGCAGGATGCGCAGCTCGTCCGGGCCGTGCACCTGGGCGAGCTGGTCCTGCGGTTCGACCCGGAACGCCCGCAGCACGGCATTGGCGATCGCGTTCAACCCGGACAGGACCGGCCGGGACACCCGGGCGAACGCCCGGAACGGCAGCGCCAGCAGCAGCGCCGACCGCTCCGGGTGGGTGATCGCCCACGACTTCGGTGCCATCTCGCCGACCACCAGGTGCAGGAAGACCACCAGGGCGAGGGCGAACAGGAACGCGACCAGGTGACTGGCCGCGTACGGCAGACCGGCCCGTTCCAACAGCGGCGCCATCAGCCGCTCCACCGCCGGCTCGGCCAACGCGCCCAGGCCGAGGGTGCAGACGGTGATGCCCAACTGCGCCCCGGCGAGCATCAGCGACAGCTCGCGGGAACCGTCCAGCGCTGCCCGGGCCGCCCGCGAGCCGCCCGCCGCGGCCTGTTCCAGGCGATACCGCTTGCTCGCCACCAGGGCGAACTCCGCGGCCACGAAAAACCCGTTCAGTGCGAGCAGCACCAGTGAGGTCAGCAACGCCCACCCGGTGCTCACCCGATCACCTCCAGCCGTACCGAGTCAGGCACGTGCCGGTCGACGGAGATCACGTGCAGTACGGCCCGCCGGGCCGGATGGTGGCCGTTGCCGGCGGTCATCTCCTCCAGGCTGATCGAGATCTGGTCGCCGACCTCGGGCACCCGGCCTAGTTCCCGCATGACCAGGCCGGAGAGGGTGTCGTACTCGGGGGCGGTCGGCAGCTCGACACCGGTGGTGTCGGCGACCTCGTCGATTCGCCAGCGGGCCGGCACCAGCCAGGAGCCGTCCGGCTGGCGGGCCGGGGCCGGCTCCGGCGGGTCGTCCTCGTCCCGGATCGGGCCAACCAGCTCCTCGGCGATGTCCTCCAAGGTGATCACCCCGGCGAAGCCGCCGTACTCGTCGACCACGCAGGCCAGCTGCCGGTGCCCCTTACGCAGCCGGTCCAGCACCGCCGGCAGCGGCAGAGTCTCCGGCACCAGCAGCGGGGGGACCATCACCGCCGCGACCGTCGTCACCGCCCGTCGCGACGGCGGCACGGTGAGCACGTCCGCGATGCTGGCGATGCCGACCAAGTCGTCAACGCCGTCCGAGCCGTGCACCGGGAACCGGGAGTGCCCGGTGTCCAGCAGCTCCACCAGCCCGGTCAGCGGCGCGTCGACCCGTACCGTGTGCACGTCGACCCGCGGCACCATCGCCTCGCCGGCGGTCAGCTGCCGGAAGTGCAGCCCTCGGTCGAGCAGCGTGGACATCGCCGAGTCGAGGTGCCCCTCCTGGCGGGACTCGGCGATGATCTGGCCGAGGTCCTCGGCGGTGGCGCCACTGGGCAGCTCCTCGATCGGCTCGATGCCGACCCGCCGTAGCAACCGGTTGGCCGCGATGTCGAACATCCGGATCAGTGGTCCGGCGACGGCCAGGTAGATCAGGGTCGACCGGCTGAGCGCCCGGGCCAACGTCTCGGCCCGGGCGAGGGCGAGGTTCTTGGGGGCCAGCTCACCGAGGACCATCTGCACCACGGTCGAGATGATCAGCGCCAGCCCGACCGAGATGGTCAGGCTGGCGGCCGGCGGAACACCGACCCCACCGAGCAGCTCGGACAGTCCGGCGCCGAGGTACGGCTCGGCGACGTAGCCGACCAGCAACGCGGTGACCGTGATCCCCAACTGGGCACCGGAGAGCATGAACGACAGCCGGCTGGTCACCCGCAGCGCCCGGGCGGCGGCCGGGTCGCCCCGGTCGGCCAGGGTCCGCAGCCGACCCCGGTCGACGGCGACGTAGCCGAACTCCTGGGCGACGAAGTACCCGGTCGCGACCGTCAACACGGTGATCAGAAAGAGACCGAAGACGATCAGCACCGGGGGCTCAGCGCTCCGGCGACCGGCGGCCGGAATGTCGGCAGCCGGGTGCTACCCGGCTGGCTACTGCTGCCCTCCTGGGCAGGAGCATCGGTCATGGCCGGATTATATAGTGGTCCGCCGCTGCCCACCGGTACCGTCGCCGCCGGTGCTGTCGACCGCCATTCCGTCCGCCTCGTCGGTGACCAGCAGGTCGCGCCGGACCAGATTGGCCCGGTAGGCGGTCCGACCGATGATGTGGGCCGCGACCGGCGCGGTCGCCATCTGGAAGACCGCCACCATCAGCAGAGTGGCCAGTTCGGTGCCGCTCTGCAGCCGCAACGCCAGCCCACTGAGGACCAGTAGCAGGCCGAGAACCTGCGGCTTGGTCGCCGCGTGTATCCGGGCGGCGACGTCGGGGAAGCGCAGCAGACCGATGCTGGCCGCCAGGCTGAGCAACGCGCCGCCGATCAGCAGCGTGCCGGACAGTACGGTCAGCACCCCGTTCACCGTTGCTCCCGTTCGGCGGCGGCCACCGCGGGCGGGCGGGCGGCGACGAACCGGACGATGCTGACCGAGCCCACGAACCCGAGCAGGGACAGCACCACCAGCACCGGCAGGGTGGTGGCGTGCCGGTTGACCGCCGCCTCGGCGGCGAGCCCACCGACGATGATGGCGATCAGCACCTCGGCGGCCACCACCCGGTCGAGCAGTGTCGGACCACGGATGATCCGCCCGACGGTCAGCAGGGCCGCCACGGCCAGCAGGACGGTCACCACGACGGCCACGAAGGTCATCGATTCTCTCCGTTCCCTGGGCGGGGATCGTTTCCTGGAAATGGATGGTCGGCCGGGCGAGGAAGGTCGGCGAGGTGACGCACGTCGTCCGCCGAGCCGACGGCCCGGACGATCCGCTCCTCCAACGCCAGCACCTTCCGCCGGGCCCGCTCGACGTCGTGGTGGTCGACGACGTCGAGCACGTGGACGTAAAGGGTGCCGCTGGCCGGGTCGGCCTCGACGATGAGGCTGCCCGGGATCAACGACAACGCCTCCGCGGTGAGGGTCAGGTTCAGGTCGGTCCGGACCCGGAGCCGCACCGCGAGGACCGCGCTGCGCGGGGTGTGCCCGAACCGGACGGCGGTCCAGGCCACCTGCGCGCTCGCGATGAACAGGTCGACGACGAACCGGACGAGGAAGCGCAGCACCGCCAGCGGCCGAATCCGGCCCTCGAAGGCGACCGGCGGCAGCGGGAAGACGGTGACCACCACCAGTGCCACCAACGTCCCGCCGAGCAGGTTGCCGACGGAGAACCGCCCGTAGAACAGGTTCCACAGCACCACCAGAGCGGCGACCGCGACGATCTGGGTACGCCAGCGCGCGGCCCTGGACACCGGACTCATCGGGCTCCTCCCTGCGGGAACACCGCGTCAACGTACGGCGTCCGACTCACCAGGTTGGCTGCCGCCTCGGTGCCGATCTGGTACAACGGTCCGGCCAGCACGGTCAGCGCCAGGCCGAGCAGCACCAGTGCGGTGGTCGCGCCGACCAGCAGGGGCGGCATCGGTTCCACCGACCCCGGGCCGTCGGCGGCGAGCGGGGTGGAGGCCGAGTCGGTGGACGGCACCCGGACACCGGACACCGCCCGGGTGACGGACGGCACCGTTGCCGGCTGCGGGGCCGTAGCAGGTGCCGGTGCCGGCGCCGGACCGCCCGCTGCGGCCTGCGGGGCCGTCTTGCGCCAGAAGGCGAGATTCCACACCCGGGTCACCGCGTACAGGGTGAGCAGGCTGGTCACCACCGCGCCGGCGGCGACCACCCAGACCAGCGGTCCGCCGTCGGCGGCCCCGGCCTGCAGCAACCCGAGCTTGCCGAGGAACCCGGAGAACGGTGGTATGCCGGCCAGGTTCAACGCGGGCAGAAAGAACAGCGCGGCGAGCAGCGGCGCGGCCCGGGCCAACCCGCCGAGACGTTCCAGGTTGGTGCTGCCGCCCCGGCGCTCCACCAGCCCGGTCGCCAGGAACAGCGTGGTCTGGATGGTGATGTGGTGCACCACGTAGAAGATCGCCGCCGCCAGTCCGGCGGCGGTGCCGAGCGCGATCCCGAACAGCATGTAGCCGATGTGACTGACCAGGGTGAACGAGAGCAGCCGCTTGATGTCCGACTGCGCGACGGCACCGAGGATGCCGACCACCATGGTCAGCAACGCGACCACCAGCAGCAGGTCGCGGGTGCGTCCGCCGGGGAACAGCAACGTCTCGGTACGGATGATCGCGTAGACGCCGACCTTGGTCAGCAGACCGGCGAAGACGGCGGTGACCGGAGCCGGCGCGGTCGGGTAGCTGTCCGGCAGCCAGGCCGACAGCGGGAACACCGCCGCCTTGATGCCGAACGCGAGGAGCAGCATCAGCTGCAGCACCAGCCGCAGATCGTCGGGAAGTCCGTCGAGCCGGTCGGCCAGCTGCGCCAGGTTCACCGTGCCGGTGGCGGCGTAGACCAGCCCGATCGCGGTGAGGAAGATGACCGAGGAGAGGATGCTGACCACGACGTACGTGGTGCCGGCCCGGATCCGTACCTCGGTGCCGCCCAGGGTGAGCAGCACGTAGCTGGCACCGAGCAGGATCTCGAACCCGACGTACAGGTTGAACAGGTCCCCGGAGAGGAACGCGTTGGTCACTCCGGCGGTGAGGATCAGGTACGTCGGGTGGTAGATCGCCACCGGTGTGCTCTCCCGGCCGTCGGCACGACCTTCGCCGATCGAGTACAGCAGTACGCAGAGCGTCACCGCGGTGGAGACCACCAGCATCAGGGTGGCGAGCTGGTCGGCGACCAGCACGATGCCCAGCGGCACCGGCCAGCCACCCACCCGTACCACCTGGGGTCCTTCGATGTGGGCGGTGACCAGCAGGGCGAGCGCGACGCCGAAGCTGACGGAGAGGGCGGCGACGCTGGTGGTCCGCTGGGCGCGCGGATGCCGGGCCAGCACCAGGGTGATACCCGCGCCGAGCAGCGGCACGATCACCGGCAACGGCACCAGGAAGCTCACGGGTCGCTCCGATCGAGATCGCCGGCGCGGGCCGGGGCGGTACGGGGGGCACCGATCGCGTCGATCGGGTCGGTGTCGTTGTCGTCGCTGTCCTCGGCGTCGTCCTCGGCGTTGGGTCCCTGGTCGGCGAGGGCGCGCTGCACAATGAGCCGGTCCTCCAGGTCGTCCTGGACCTCGTCGTGGCCGAAGAGCAACCAGCTGCGGTACGCCATGGCGAGCAGGAACGCGGTGAGCCCGAGCGTGATCACGATCGCGGTGAGGATGAGCGCCTGTGGCAGCGGGTCGCTCATCTCCTCGGCGGCGGTCACCTCGGCGATGGGCGCCCCGCCGGGCCGCCCGCCCAGCAGGATCAGCAGGTTGGCCCCGTTGCCGAGCAGGACCACCCCAAGCACCACCCGGGTGAGACTGCGTTCCAGCAACAGGGTGACGCCGGCGGCGAAGAGCACCCCGACGACCAGGACGAGCACGATGTTGGGCGGCATGTCAGCTCCTTCCTCCGGCGACCCGGTCGCCGGCGGCACCCGGTGCGGTGGCGTCAGCGGCGGCGAGCTCGCCCGGCGGGGTGTCGTCCACCTCGACGTCCGGCTCGGCGGACCGCGCGATCTGCCGGTCGACCTCGGCACCGAGGCTGCGCAGGATGTCCAGGACCAGACCCACCACGATCAGGTAGACGCCCACGTCGAAGAAGAGCGAGGTGACCAGGTGGACGTCGCCGATCACCGGCAAATGCAGGTCCACGATGGCGCTCTGCAGCACGTCGGCGCCGACCAGGATCGGACTCAGCCCGGCGCCGATCGCCAGGAACAGACCGACGCCGAGCACCAGCCCGGCGTCCACCGGTGCCGCCTCGTTGAGTTCGTGGCGGCCACCGGCGAGATAGCGCACCGCCAGCGCCAGCCCGGCCACCAGCCCGCCGGCGAACCCGCCACCGGGCGCGTTGTGGCCGGAGAAGAGCAGGAATATCGAGTAGACCAGGATGGCGTGGAACAGCAGCCGGGTGACCACCTCGAAGATGATCGACCGGCCCCGCGGGGTCTGGGTCGCGCCGCCCCGCAGCCAGATCCGTTGGCGCCGGGACCGGGCCGGCGGGGACGGGCCGCCCGGCCGGTTACCGTGGCCGGCTGCGGTCGCGGCGCCGACCCGGCGGGGACCCGGCCCGGTACGCGGCCGCAGGAACACCAGGCTCGCCACGCCGGTCGCCGTGACGACCAGCACCGAGATCTCCCCCATGGTGTCCCAGGCCCGGATGTCGACCAGCGTCACGTTCACCACGTTGCGCCCGCCGCCGTACTCCACCGCCTGTTCGGGGTAGGCCGCTGAGACGGGTGCCGCGTCCCGGTTGCCGACCGCCGCCATCGCCATGCCGGACATCACCACGCCGACGACGACACCGAGGGCGATCCGCGCGTACCGGCTGGAACGCAGTGGACGTTCCGAAAAGTAGATCGGCAGCCGACGAACCACCAGGACGAACACCACGATGGTGATCGTCTCGACGAGGAACTGGGTGAGCGCCAGGTCGGGTGCGCCGTGCAGGACGAACATCAACGCGGTGCAGTAACCGGTCACTCCGGCCAGGATGACTGCCTTCAGTCGGCGTTGCGCCCGGACCGTGGCGATCGCGGCGACCACCAGGACCGCTGCCACCGCGATCTGCACCGGCGTGTCGTACCAGCGCCACTGCCCGGTCCACGGCCGGGTCACCAGCAGCGCTCCACCGGGCACGGTGACCAGCACCAGCAGGATGATGCCGAGGTACTGCGGCAGCGACCCGCGCTGGGTGGCGCCGGTGACCTCCACCGAGATCCGGTCCAGCAGGTGGGTCGCCTGGGCGTAGCTGGTCGCCCCGTCGGTCGGAGCACGCAGCCGCCGCTGCACGGCGGCCACCCGGTCCCGGGCCAGGAACAGCGCGGCACCGCCGACGAGCGCGACCAGGGACAGCCCCAGCGCGGGGGTGAACCCGTGCCACAGCGCCAGGTGGTAGTCGCCCGGACCGAACAGCCCGGCGTACGGGGTGAGCACCGTGTCGACGACGCCGGCCGCCGGCCCGAGCAGCAGACCGAGCAGCGCCAGTACGCCGACCGGCAGCACGAACACCGGGCCGACCGACACGGCGGCAGTCGGCTCCCGACCGGGCTTGCCGACGAACGCGCCCCAGATGAACCGGGCACTGTACGCGGTGGTGAACACCGAGCCGAGGACGATCAGCGCCAACACGACCGGGTCCGGTGCGAACGCCTCCAGGACCGCCTCCTTGCCGACGAAGCCGAGCAGCGGAGGCACCCCGGCCATCGACGCGGCGGCGAGCGTAGCGGCCACGGCGACCGCCGGCATCCGGCGGCCCAGCCCGCTCAGCTCGGTGAGGTCGCGGGTGCCGGCGCACCGGTCGACGATGCCGACCACCAGGAACAGGGTCGCCTTGAACAGGGCGTGGGCGAGCAGCATCGTCGCCCCGGCCAACGCCGGGCCGCGTTCGCCCGTGCCGGTCACCACCACCAGCAGACCGAGCTGGCTCACGGTCCCGTACGCCAGCAGCAGCTTGAGGTCGGTCTGGCGCAGCGCCGCCCAGCCGCCGGCCAGCATGGTGGCGGTGCCGGTGGTGACGATCAACCAGTACCACCAGGGGTTGCCCGCGTACGCCGGTGACAGCAGGGCCACCAGGTAGATGCCGGCCTTCACCATGGCGGCGGCGTGCAGGTAGGCGCTGACCGGGGTGGGCGCGGCCATCGCCGAGGGCAGCCAGAAGCTGAACGGGAAGATCGCCGACTTGGCCAGCGCACCGACGAGGACCAGCACCAGCGCGACGGCCAGGTAGCCGCCCCCCGGCGGTGGGCTGGCCGCGATCTGCGACCAGCGGTAGGTGCCGGCCTGCTCACCGAGCATGATGAACCCGACGAGCATCGCCAGGCCGCCCAGGGTGGTCACGATCAGCGCCTGGGCGGCGGCCCGGCGGCTGGCCCGTTTCTCCGTATGGTGGCCGATCAACAGGTAGGAGAAGACGGTGGTCAGCTCCCAGAAGACGTAGAGCAGGATCAGGTCGTCGGCGAGGACCAGACCGAGCATGGCTCCGGCGAATCCGACGAAGTTCGCGGTGAACCGGCCGAGGCCGGGCTCACCCGACGCGAAGTAGCGGGCGCAGTAGATCAGGACCAGGGCTCCGACGCCGCCGACCAGCAGCACCATGAGCCAGGACAAGGTGCCGACCCGAAGCGTCAGGTCGAGGCCGAGCTGCGGCACCCACCGGTACGTCTCGTCGAGCGTGGCACCGTCGCGTACCGCACCGGTGTTGGCCAGTGCCCAGCCGGCGGCGGCGCCGGGCGCGGCGGCCAGCAGGTAGCAGGCACGCGGACCCCACCAGCGGACCAGCACCGGCGCCACGAGCGCCGTCACCAGGTGGACGATGAGCAATACCAGCACGGATGGCTCCAGGTAGGTATCGTCGCGGGCCCACGCGTCGGCATGGGTCCGTTGCCGGGCTTGCCCGCCCAGCGGGAGAGGAACGCCGGACGGCGCGTCGCGGCCGTAGCGGAGGGGTGACGTGGAAGTGGCGAAGGCTCGGGACGTCCGGCCCCGGACTCCGCCGGTTCGGTGGCCCGGTTCAGTCGAGAATGGGCAGGTGTGCGGCCGCAGTGGTCAGCTGCGCCGCCAGCTGGTCGGGTGGTGCCCGGCTGGAGCAGGGCCGGGTGCCGCGGCGCAGGAGCGGACCGGCGGCCGACGACCGGGCCGCCTGGCCGGTGACGGATGGCGCGGCGGACCAGGTTGGCGTGGTGACGGCACCGGTCGGAGTGCCGTGGTCGTCACCGGCTGGGCCGGGCCGGGCCGACACGCTCTGCTGCTGCCGGTGGTCGGCGTCGTCGACGCAGTTGCGACCACCGGGCGAGACGGTCTGGTGCAGCAGCGCGGCTCCGATGGAGGCCGGCCCGGCGGCGACGGCGACGGCCGGTACGGCGACCGAGGCGGCGCCGTGCACGGCGGTGACGGTGAGCAGGACGAGTAGAACGACGGCGATCCTGCGCGGAGCCGGGAGGTGGCGCAGCTGTGCCATCCGTGCCCCCCTCCGCTGTCGATCCCCGCCAGCCTACCGGTCTCCCGGTGCCGGCCGCCTGACTGGCCGGCCCGCCGGGCGGTGGCCGGGCCTGGACGTCGCCGGTTCCCGGAGCTTGGATGGTAAGCGATCAAAGCAGATTCGGTGATTACCGTACGGTTACCGTCATGTGCCGGCTGGTTCGGTGGGAGCCGTTGCCGTCGCCGTCGCGGCGGGCATCGCCGGACTGGCCGGCGTCGCGGGTCCGGCGGGTGCGGGCACGTCGGCGAGCGGCAGCAGACCTCGTCGGCTGACCAGCAGCATGTGGTAGTGCACGGTGGCGCGGACCCGCGCCCGGTCGGCGGCGCTCGCCGATCCGCTGTCGACGACCAGGGCCCGCAGGGTGTCGGCGAACCGGTCCACCGCCGCCGGGTCGAGCCGGTGGTGCCGCAGCCGCAGCAGGGCCACCAGGCCGTCCACCTTCCGGAGTAGAACCTCCGTGTCGTGGTGGAGGCCGCGCTCGACAACGGGCATGGAGGTACTCCTTGAGAGATCGGACGATGACGGAAAGTTACTCCATAACTACTAAGTCGGGCAAGCCAGACCTGCCGGTTCCACTCGAATTTGTGGATCCGGTCGCCCGGGCGGCCCAGCTTCGTCGTACCCGGCGGGCAGGATGGTTCACGCAGGCAGCCGGATGTACCGATGGAGGGACCAGCGATGACCGCGGTGTTGGAGCGCTTCGGGGCGGCCACCCGGGAGTGGTTCTCCGCCGCCTTCGCCGCCCCGACCGCCGCGCAGACCGGCGCGTGGGAGGCGATCAGCGACGGCCGGCACGCCCTGGTGGTCGCACCCACCGGATCCGGCAAGACCCTCGCCGCGTTCCTCTGGTCGCTGGACCAGCTGACCCGCTCGCCCGCTCCCGACGATCCGCGGCTGCGGTGCCGGGTGCTCTACCTGAGCCCGCTCAAGGCACTCGCGGTCGACGTCGACCGCAACCTGCGTACCCCGCTGGTCGGCATCGGCCAGGCCGCCGCCCGCATCGGTGCCCCGGCGCCGCAGGTGACCGTCGGTATCCGCACCGGCGACACCCCGGCCGATCAGCGACGCGCCTTCCTCCGGCAACCGCCGGACATCCTCATCACCACTCCCGAGTCGCTGTTCCTGCTGCTCACCTCGGCCGCCCGGGAGTCGCTGCGCGGCGTGCGTACGGTCATCGTCGACGAGGTGCACGCGGTCGCCGGCACCAAACGCGGCGCGCACCTGGCGTTGTCGCTGGAGCGGTTGGACGCGCTGCTGCCGGCACCCGCCCAGCGGATCGGCCTGTCCGCCACGGTCCGGCCGATCGAGGAGACCGCCGAGTTCCTCGGTGGCCGTCAGCCCGTGCAGATGGTCGCCCCGGCCACGACCAAGACCATCGATGTCAGCGTCCAGGTGCCGGTGCCGGATCTCGACCAGCTGGACGAACGCGAGACGGCGCAAGAGGACCCCGATGGTCCGCCGCCGGCCGGCCGGTCGATCTGGCCGGCCGTCGAGGAACGCGTCTTCGACCTGATCCGGCGGCACCGGTCGACCATTGTGTTCACCAACTCCCGGCGCTCGGCGGAACGGCTCTGCGCCCGGCTCAACGAACTCGCCGCAGACCGGGCGGACGACACGGACCAGCGGTCCGGACCGCCCCGCGCCGACAGCAGCGGCAGCGACCGGCGGTCCGGCACCTGGATGCCGGCGGAGGTCATGGCCCAGTCGGACACCGCACACGGCGCCCCGGCCGTGATCGCCCGCGCCCACCACGGCAGCGTGTCGCGCTCCGAACGGCAGCAGATCGAAGAGGCGTTGAAGTCCGGCCAACTGCCGGCGGTGATCGCCACCTCCAGCCTGGAGCTCGGCATCGACATGGGTGCGGTCGACCTTGTCGTACAGATCGAGGCACCGCCGAGCGTCGCCGCCGGCCTGCAGCGGATCGGCCGGGCCGGGCACCAGGTGGGCGCGCTGTCGCACGGGGTGATTCTGCCCAAGCACCGTGGCGACCTGCTGGCCTGTGCGGTGGTCAGCGAGCGGATGGCCAACGGCGCGATCGAGCAGTTGCGGTACCCGCGCAACCCGCTCGATGTACTCGCCCAGCAGATCGTCGCGATGGTGTCGCTCGATCCCTGGCCGGTCGACGCGTTGGCGACGCTGGTGCGCGGCGCGGCCCCGTACGCCGAGCTGCCCGACTCGGCGCTGCACGCGGTGCTGGACATGCTCTCCGGCCGGTATCCATCGACCGCGTTCGCCGAGCTGCGGCCCCGGCTGCTCTGGGACCGCGACGCCGACCTGCTCACCGGGCGGCCGGGCGCGCAGCGGCTGGCCGTCACCAGTGGCGGCACGATCCCGGATCGCGGCCTGTTCGGCGTCTTCCTGGCCGGGGCCGAACGGCCGGTACGGGTCGGCGAGCTCGACGAGGAGATGGTTTACGAGTCCCGGGCCGGCGACGTCTTCCTTCTCGGTGCGACGTCGTGGCGGATCGAGGAGATCACCCCGGACCGGGTGCTGGTCACCCCCGCCCCGGGCCAGGCTGCCCGGATGCCGTTCTGGAAAGGCGACCAACCTGGTCGCCCGGTCGAGCTGGGCCGGGCGCTGGGCGCCCGGCTGCGCCAGGTCAGCCGACAGGACCCGACCGCCGCCCGCGCCGGGCTGTTGTCGTCCGGTCTGGATGACTGGGCCGCCGACAACCTGCTGCGCTACCTCGACGACCAGCGCACCGCCGTCCGGAGCCTGCCGGACGACCGGACGGTCGTCGTCGAACGGTTCCACGACGAGCTCGGCGACTGGCGCCTGGTCGTGCACAGCGTCTTCGGTGCCCAGGTCAACGCCCCGTGGGCACTTGCGATCGGGCACCGGATCAGCGAGCGGTACGGCGTCGACGCCCAGGTGCTGCCCGCCGACGACGGTATCGTCATCCGGCTACCCGAGATGGCCGACACCCCACCCGGCGCCGACCTGGTCGCCTTCGACAGCGACGAGATCAGCCAGCTCGTCGAAACAGCCGTCGGCGGGTCGGCCCTGTTCGCCGCCCGGTTCCGGGAATGCGCCGCCCGGGCGCTGCTGCTGCCCCGCCGGGATCCGCGACGCCGGCAGCCGCTGTGGCAGCAGCGGCAACGCGCCGCCCAACTGCTCGACGTGGCGCGCGAGTTCACCGACTTCCCGATCACCCTGGAGGCGGCGCGGGAATGCCTGCGCGACGTCTTCGACATGCCGGCATTGGCCGGGCTGATGGGTGACCTGGTGGCACGGCGACTGCGGCTGGTGGAGGTCGAGACACCCCGACCGTCGCCGTTCGCCCGGTCCCTGTTGTTCGGCTACGTCGGAGCGTTCCTCTACGAAGGGGACCTGCCGCTGGCCGAGCGCCGGGCCGCCGCGCTGAGCCTCGATTCGACGTTGCTCGGCGAGCTGCTCGGCCGGGTCGAGCTGCGGGAGCTGCTCGACCCGGCGGTGCTCGACGAGACCCACCGCCAGCTGCAGTGGCTGGACGGACACCGCCGGGTACGCGACGCCGAGGACCTGGCCGAGCTGCTGCGGGTCGTCGGCGACCTGTCCGACGCCGAGTTGCGGGCCCGGCAGATCGACCCGGGCTGGCCGGCCGAGCTGTCCCAGGCCCGGCGCGCGCTGCGGGTGCGGATCGCCGGGCAGGAGCGGTGGATCGCGGTGGAGGACGCCAGCCGGATGCGCGACGCGCTCGGTGTCGCGCTGCCGGTCGGCGTCGCCGCGGCGTACCTCGCCCCGGTGGCCGACCCGCTCGGCGACCTGGTCGCCCGCTACGCCCGTACCCGGGGGCCGTTCGACACCGCCGGGTGCGCCGCCCGGTTTGGGTTGGGTGCCTTCGTCGTCGAACAGACCCTGCGGCGGATCGCCGCGACCGGGCGGATCGTGGCCGGCGAGTTCACTCCCGAGCGGGCCGGCACCGAGTGGTGCGACGCCGACGTGCTGCGGCTGCTGCGGCGCCGATCGCTCGCGGCGCTGCGCCGCGAGATCGAGCCGGTGCCGGCCACCGCCCTGGTCCGGTTCCTCCCCCGGTGGCAGCAGGTCGCCGACCCGGGTCGTGGGGTGGACGGCGTGGCGGCCGCCGTCGAGCAACTGCAGGGGGCGGTCCTGCCGGCCGCAGCGGTGGAACGCCTGATCCTGCCGGCCCGGGTGGCCGACTACTCCCCCGCGCAGCTGGACGAGCTCTGTGCCTCCGGCGAGGTCACCTGGTCCGGTGCCGGCGCGGTCGGCGCCGGTGACGGCTGGATCCGGTTGGTGTTCACGGAGACCGCGCCGCTGCTGCTACCGCCGCCGGACCCGGCGCTCACGCTGACCCCGGTGCACGAGGCGGTGCTCGCCGCCCTCGCCGACCAGCAGGCGCTGTTCTTCCGGCAACTGGCCGACCGGGTCGACGCGGCGCTCGCCGACACCACTGGCGTCGCGCCCGCCGGCAACGCCGATCCGGCCGGGCGGATCGAGACGGCGATCTGGGATCTGGTGTGGGCCGGCTGGCTGACCAACGACACACTGGCTCCACTGCGGGCCGTACTCGGCCCACACTCGAGACAACGGGTCCGCACCGCCGCCGGGCCACGGGGTCGGGCCCGGCGGGTCGGTCAGGAGTTCGTCGCCCGTACCGCCGCACCGCAGCTGGCCGGCCGGTGGTCACTGCTGCCACCCCGAGACCCCGATCCGACCCGGCGGGCGGCGCTCGCCGCCGACGTGCTGCTCGAACGGCATGGGGTGGTGACCCGGGGGGCGGTCGCCGCCGAGGGGCAGCCAGGTGGCTTCGCCGCCGTGTACCCGGTGCTGGCCGCGTTGGAGGAACGCGGCGCGGCCCGCCGGGGCTACTTCGTCGACGGGCTCGGTGCGGCCCAGTTCGCCGTACCCGGTGCGGTGGACCGGCTGCGGGAACTCGCCAATTCCGATCCGGCGCACCGCCGGCAGCCCGAGGCGGTGGTGCTGGCGGCAGCCGATCCGGCGAACCCGTACGGTGCGGCACTGCCCTGGCCGGAGCGACCGGTGGACAGCGCCGACGAGTCGGCGGCGGGGCACCGACCCGGGCGCAAGGCCGGGGCGCTGGTGGTCCTGGTCGACGCGGAGGCGGCGCTCTACGTCGAACGCGGCGGTCGCAGTCTGCTCTGCTTCACTCAGGACGGACAACGGCTCGAGGCGGCGGCCCGGGCGCTAGCCGACGCGGTGAGCTCCGGGGCACTCGGCACCATCTCGGTCGAACGCGCCGACGGGGAGCGGGTACACAGCTCCCCGCTGCGGACGGCGCTGGCCGCCGCCGGCTTCCGGGCCACCCCACGTGGACTGCGGCTACGCGGCTGATCGTAAACGTCGGGCCGGGCACCGCCGGCACGGGCGGGGTACGCCGGATGTACCCCGCCGTCGGCGGTGCGCTGCCGACGGACCGCCGACGGGGTACCTCAGGCACATGCCCGAATCGTTCCTGTGGAAGGCTTAGCGGGTGGTCCCGTACTCCGTCGACAGATGCCCCTGCTGTGGCTACCGGACCGGATGCACCACCTGCCCCGTCTGCTTCTGGACCGACGACGGCCAGGGCGATGACGACGCTGAGGTGGTGCGCGGCGGGCCGAACGGCGACTTGAGCCTGTCCCATGCCCGGCTCAACTTCGCAATCTACGGTGCCAGCCATCTGCGGTACGCCGACATCGTCCGGCCCCCGCGTCCTGACGAGTCTCCGTAGCGATTCCAGTGATCCGCCGGGTGAGGAATGGGCCGATACTCTGCTACGGTGTCGGCACTCTGTTACCGCGGCGCCACAAACCGCACTCCTGCCGTGGTATGTCAAGCGGCCAGATTCGCACTGGGTGAAAACCCCCGGTGACCTCGATGTTGAACCGCCGGCATCAGCCGAACGGACGATGCCGGCGAGTTGAGTCAGATTAGCCACAGGAAATGATTGAACGTTTCTTTCTTTCTGCGGATTCCAAGCCGGCGGCATTGACGCGGGGGCGGTATTCGACATAACGTTCTGATCGATCACCAACCGCTCTGTCGACCCCACTCGGAGGTTGAGACACTATGGCCCGGGCACGATCTGCGGCACACACCCCACGCCGGCTGACAGTGGTCCTGGTGGGTCTCGTCGCCGGGCTGCTCGCACTGCCCGGCGTCGCGCTCGCCCAGCCCTCAGGGGCGACCCAGCTCGCCGCCACCGACATCCAGCTACTCAACGGGGTCCGGCTCGCCGGGCTGTGGGAGATTCCCGCCGGTCAGCTGGCGGCGGAAAAGGGCAGCACGCAACGGGTCCGCGAGGTCGGCGCCGCGATCGCCGAGCAGCATATCGAGCTCGACCTGCTGGTGGTCGAGGCGGCGAACCAGCTGGGCGTGGAGCTGCCCACCGACCCGACCCCCACCCAGCAGGGTTGGGTCAACGAGATGAAGATCTCGGAGGGCGCCCGGTTCGACCGGATCTTCGTCGAACGGCTCCGCGCCGCCCACGGCAACATCTTCCCAGTCATCGGTGCGGTCCGGGCGAGCACCCGCAACGACGTCGTCCGCCAGCTCGCGCAGGACGCCAACGGCTTCGTCCAGACCCACATGTCGCTGCTGGAGAGCACCGGTCTGGTGCGGTACGGCGAGCTCCCCCCGGTGGCCGTGCCGGCACCTGTTGACGACAGCCTCATCGCTGCGGTCCAGGCCAACGCCGAGCTCAGCAACGGCGTCAACTCGACGACGATCTGGGTGGTGCTGATTGGCGCGCTGGCGCTCGGCACCGCTGCCACCTTCGCCGTGTTCCGACGACGCTACTAGAAGTTATCGTCACCCGACTGCCCGGGCCGACTATCCGGCCCGGGCAGTCGGCTATCCGGCCGACTATCCGACCCGGGGCAGTCGGCGCGATCCGGCCCGCCCGGTCACGACCTGCGGCAGGATTGTGGTCGTGCCTGAAGGCGACACCGTCTGGAACACCGCTTACCGGCTGCGGGAAGTGCTGGCCGGCCGGCTTCTCACCGGCAGCGACTTCCGGATCCCCCGGCTCGCGACCACCGACCTGTCCGGCTGGGCCGTGCTGGGCTGCGTGAGCCGTGGCAAGCACCTGCTGCTGCGGCTCGCGGCACCCGACGACCGGCGGTACACCCTGCACTCTCATCTGCGGATGGACGGCAGTTGGCGGACCTACCGGGTCGGGCAGCGCTGGGCGGCCCGGCCGGCACACCTGATCCGTGTGGTGCTGCGCACCGGTGAATCCGTCGCCGTCGGCTACCACCTGCACGAGCTGATGCTGATGGCGACGGAACGGGAGCCGGAACTCACCGCCGGGCTGGGGCCGGATCTGCTCGGTGCCGACTGGGACGCGACCGAAGCGGTCCGCCGGCTCGCCGCTCGGCCCGATACGCCTGTCGCCGAGGCGCTGCTCGACCAGCGCAATCTCGCCGGGATAGGCAATGTCTACGCCTGCGAGTTGCTGTTCCTGCGTGGTGTCGCGCCCGGTACGCCGGTCCGCGAGGTGCCGGACCTGGCCGCCGTCGTCGACCTGGCACGCCGGCTGCTGGTCGCCAACCGGGGGCGGGCCAGCCGCAGCATCACCGGCCTGCCCGGGGAGGCCACCTACGTGTACGGCCGCTGGCGGCGGCCGTGCCGGCGCTGCGGTACGGCGGTGCGACGCACCGAGTCGGCGGGGCGGGTCACCTACTGGTGCCCGACGTGCCAGCCGGGTCCGGTGGCTGGCGCAGCTCCGCCAGCCCGGCGGCAACCCCCCGCAGCAGATCACCGGCCTCGGTGAGCCGGCTCACCGACGGGTGCTGCCCGATCGCCCGACCGTCCTCGGCGACGTAGTTGGCGGCGGCCGCGACCAGGCCTTCGTAGGCGATGGTGCCGGCTTCCAGCTGCTCGACGAGCACCCGGTGCGAGTTGGCCAACCCGGCGTCGGCCGGAGCCAGCCGTACCGCTTTCTCCACGCTGGCCACTCGGTACGCCAGGTCGCGCAGGGACTGCTCGGCCACTGCGGCTTCGAGCTGGGCGGACTCGCCCGGCCCGGTCAGCCGCGGCACCAGCCCGGCGAGGGTACGCGCGGCCCGGTCCAGCCGGGTCCAGACGCCCGCCGCCGCCGTTCCGCGCAACTCCAGCAGCGCCTGCTGTCGGCGTACCTCGCCGACGGCGGCCCGGCCGAGCGGAATCCGCTCGACGGTGGCGACCAGCTTTAGCCGGGCCTGTTCGGCGGCGATGGCCGGATCCGGCTCGGGGGGCGGCGGTTGCCCGGCCAGCGCCCGCAGATCGGACCAGCGCCAGAAGGCCAACGCCGTGCTGGCACCGGCCGCCGCCGCCCACACCGCGTCGACCGGGCTGACCCCCGCGTACGGCAGCAGGACCGCCGCCGCGCCACCGAAGCCGCCAGCAAGCACGGTCCACCGGCGGGCGCCCCGACGCAGGCGACGCAGCCTGCGGAAGTAACGGGCCCGTGGATCCACCACCGTTGCTCCTTCCCTCCCCCTCGGACGAAGCCGGCCGGAGACGCCACCACCCCGGCCCGGGTTGCCTACGGCACCGGCTGAACCGGGTCGGTCACCGGGCGCCCGGCCCGATGGTCAGCCGGCGGCGGAGGCGTCACCGGTGTTCTTGTCCTTCGCCATCGAGGCACGGAGCTGGTCGAGGCGGGCGACACTGGCGGTGTCCGCGCCTGCCGTACTGTCCACACCGGCCGGGGCCTGCTCGACCGCCGGCCCTGGCGGTGCCCCGGCAAGCTTCTCTCCTGCCATGCTGGCCCTGATCTGATCGAGCCGCGACGAACCGGCCATGTCGAGGGTGGACTTCTGCACCTCGAGCATCCGCCCCTCGACAGAGTTGCCAGCCAGCTCGGCCCGGCCCATCGCGGTGGCGTAGCGCTGCTCGATCTTGTCCCGCACCTCATCGAGCGACGGCGTGTTCTTCGGCGCGGCGAGCGCCGACATCGACTCCAGCGACGAGGCCACGGTCTCCTGCATCTTGGCCTGTTCAAGCTGGCTCAGCAGTTTGGTCCGCTCGGCCAGCTTCTGCTGCAGAATCATCTGATTGTTCTCCACCGCCTGACGGGCCTGGGCGGCGGCGGCCAACGACTGGTCGTGCAGGGTCTTGAGGTCCTCCATCGACTGCTCGCCGGAGACCAGCTGGGTGGCGAGAGTCTGGGCGGTCTGCTCGTACTTGTTCGCCTCCGCCTCGTCGCCCTCGGCACGGGCCTTGTCGGCCAGCACCAGCGCCTGCCGGGCCATCCCCTGCAGTCGCTCGACCTCGCTCATCTGCCGGGAGAGCTTCATTTCCAGCTGTCGCTGGTTGCCGATCACCGCAGCGGCCTGCTGAACCAGTGCCTGGTGCTGGCGCTGGGCGTCCTCGATCGCCTGCTGGATCTGCACCTTGGGGTCGGCGTGCTCATCTATCTTGGCGCCGAACAGCGCCATCAGGTAGCGCCAACCCTTGACGAACGGGTTCGCCATCTCTGCGGTATCCCCTCACTAGCGGCGCGAACGGTCAGGCGGTCACGGCGGCCCGACCCGGGCGGTACGGTGCGCCGGCACCCCTACCATCGTCCCAGGCCGTCGCCACCGCTTAGGCCGCCGTCGGTGGGATCCGGCAGGGTGGGCCGGTTGAGGGTCAACCTTAGTGTCCCGGATCCAGCGGTGGCGAGCCCAGGATCCGGCAGCACCCTGCCGCTCGATCGGCCGCGGCTCAGGCGGCGCAGACGACGTCACGGTCCCGACCGCCGGTGTTCGACACCCGCCGGGAGGCCCGCAGCGTCGTCTTGAGCGGCGAGTCGCTGCGGACCGAGACGGTCACCCCGTCCTCGGTGGCGACCTGGTGCACCGAAGCGTCGCCTCGCTCGGCCGTCCCGACAGCGCCGTCCGAGGCGGAGCGCAGAACCTCGCTGTGGCTCGGCCGCTCCTCCAGGGCCCGCTCGGGCGACGCGACGGGCGACGTCGGGGACTGCTCGGGAAACGGAACCAGCAGGCCCTGCCGCTGCTCGGCGACGGCGACGGTGTGGCTCACGTCACGCAGCAGCTCGGACAGCTGAGCACCCAACGCGTCGCAGATCGCAGCGAGCAGCTCACTCGAGGCTTCCTTCTGGCCGCGCTCGACCTCGGAGAGGTAGCCGAGGCTGACGTTCGCGGCGGTGGAGACCTCGCGCAGAGTCCGGCGCTGACCCTGCCGGCGGGCACGCAGCGCGTCACCGATAACGCGGCGTAGCAGGACCATCGCACCTCCCCCTGTCCGGGACCGGCCGGCGAGTGCCGGAGGCTTCCCGCAACCTTATCCGTTCGTCACCCGATCGACACCCCACCCGAGAGCACGAATCGGGACCGACAGGGCGATCAGAGTCAGATGTCAGTTATATCCGCTCGGCGTCCCGGGTGTCCCCCGCTCAGGGCCGCGTGGCGTGCAGTTGCGTCGTCAGCAGCCGCAGGGCAGCGGTCACGCTCGACCTGCGTACCGCATCTCGACCACCACCGAGGTCCAACCGCCGGACCTGGTGCACGCCAGCCGGACCGGCCAGGGCGACGTAGACCCGCCCGACCGGCTTGCCGCCCTGCGGCTGTGGGCCGGCCACCCCGGTGGTCGCCAGCGCCCACTCGGCGGCGCACCGGATGCGGGCACCCCGGGCCATGGCGACCGCGACGTCCGGGTCGACCGGTCCGCGGTCGGCGAGCAACCGCTCCGGCACGCCGGCCAGGGTGCGCTTCAGGTCGGTGGCGTACACGACCAGCCCGCCGCGGAAGACCAGGCTCGCCCCGGCAACCTCGACCAGGGCGGACGCCAGCAAGCCACCAGTGAGCGACTCGACGACCGCCAGCGTCTCGCCCCGCTCGGCCAGGGCGTGCACGACCGCCGCCGCCGGGCTACCGCTGGCCGACCGCCCGAGGCCGAGATCGCCGCCGTCCGGCGCCGGCCGCCCGCCCGCTGGTGCGCCGGCCGGAGGCATCCGGTCCGACTCGGCCGAAGTCACCGGCCCGGCCCGGTACGGCGCAGCCGCAACGCGCGGACCAGGTAGTCCAGCCCGGTCGCCACGGTGACCAGCAGCGCAGCCGCCATGATCCACGGAGCGACCGCGGCAAGCACCGATGGCAGCGGTAGCAGGTACCAGACGATCGCCGTGATCTGCAGCGCCGTCTTCGCCTTGCCGCCCCGGCTCGCCGCGATCACCCCGTGCCGCAGCACCCAGAACCGGATCAGCGTGACCCCCCACTCACGCACCAGGATCAGCCCGGTCACCCACCAGGGCACCAGGTCGTACCAGGACAGCAGTACCAGCGCGGTGCCGGTCAGCGCCTTGTCGGCGATCGGGTCCGCGACCTTGCCGAACGACGTCACCAAGGCGTACCGGCGGGCGATCCAGCCGTCGATCAGGTCGGTCGCCGACGCGACGACGAACGTCAGGCAGGCGGCGATCCGCCAGCCCGGATGGGTCATCCCGGAGAGAACCACGAAGACCACGAAGACCGGCACCAGCACCATGCGTAGCCCGGTGAGCGCGTTGGCCGCGTTGACCACCGGCACTGCGGCGACGGCGGTACGCGGACCGGCGGAGGCGCCCGGCTCGGTCATCAGCTCACCTGACCGCGGTGGAGAGCGGCCGGTCGGCCGTACCGGACGAGAGCACGTCACTCGGCACTGCCACCAGGTCGACCCCTTCGGTCCCGGTCACCGTCGCCCGGACCAGGTCGCCGGGGCGCAGCATGGCGAGGTCGACCCCGGCTCCGGTGGCGGCGGCAGCGCCGGCCACCAGCGTCGTCGACCCGTCCACTTCCGGCGCCTGGTGCGCGGCCCGACCCTCCACCAGCCCGTCGTCGACGCTGTCGACCAGCACCTCCACCGACGTGCCGACCCGTTCCTCGGCCCGCTGCGCGCACAACTCGTCGGCCAGCGCACAGATCCGGTCGTAGCGCCGCTTCACCGTGGCGGCCCGTACCTTGTCGGGTAGTCCAGCGGCCTCGGTGCCGTCCTCGTCGCTGTAGTCGAACACCCCGATTGCGTCCAACTGGGCCGCCGACAGGAACCGGACCAGTTCGTCGACGTCCGATCGGGTCTCGCCGGGGAACCCGACGATGAAGTTGCTTCGCGCGCCGGCCTGCGGCGCCAGTGACCGGGCCGAGGCCAGCAGGTCGAGGAACCGCCCGGTGGAGCCGAAGCGCCGCATCCGGCGCAGTACCGGCTCACTGGCGTGTTGGAAGGACAGGTCGAAGTACGGTGCCACGCCGGCCGTGGTGGCGATCGTCTCGATCAGGCCCGGACGGGTCTCTGCCGGCTGCAGGTAGCTGACCCGCACCCGGACGATGCCGTCGACGGCGGCCAGCTGTGGCAGCAGCTTCTCCAACAGCCGCGGATCGCCCAGATCCTTGCCGTACGAGGTCGAGTTCTCGCTCACCAGCACGAGTTCCCGAACGCCGGTGCCGGCCAGCCACTCGGCCTCGGCCAGCAGCTCCTCGGGAATGCGGGAGACGAACGCCCCCCGGAACGCTGGGATGGCGCAGAAGGCGCACCGGCGGTCACAGCCGCTGGCCAGTTTCAGCGACGCCACCGGGCCGCTGGCCAGCCGACGCCGCAGGACCGCGCGAAGGTGCGCGGGGGTGTGCTCGTCGACCGTCGCGTGACCGGGCACGACGACACCGGAGCGTTGCCGGGAAACCGGGGTCAACGGCAGCATCGTGCGGCGGTCCCGGGGCGCGTGTGCGGGCAGCTGCTCGCCGGCCAGCACCGCCCGCAGCCGGCCGGCGATATCCGGGTAGTCGTCGAAGCCGAGGACGGCCTGCGCCTCCGGCAGGTGCTCGGCGAGTTCCCGGCCGTACCGTTCGGCCATGCAGCCGGCAGCCACCACCTTGGCCCCACCGTCCGCGGCGTCGAGCAGCGTCTGCACCGAGTCCTGCTTGGCCTTCTCGACGAAGCCGCAGGTGTTGACGAGCACCACGTCGGCACCGTCGGCGTCGGTGGTCACCTGCCAGCCGTCGGCGTCCAGCCGGGCGGCCAACTCCTCCGAGTCGACCTCGTTGCGGGCACACCCCAGGGTGAGCAGGGCGACGCGCCGGCCGGGCGGTTGGGCGGGAGGCGGGGGAAAAGCAGACACCTGACGAGGGTACCGGGCCATTAACGTACGGCGGCCGGGCGGCGCGGTGCCGGACGATCAGATCGGTCAGCCGACCGTACCAGTGCGGTCAGCTCGCCTCGACGGCCCGCAGACTCGCCAGCGCGTCCTCCAGCTCGTCCGGCTTGACCAGGACGTCGCGGGCCTTGGAACCCTCGGACGGCCCGACGATGCCCCGGGTCTCCATCAGATCCATCAACCGGCCCGCTTTGGCGAACCCGACCCGCAGTTTGCGCTGCAGCATCGAGGTCGACCCGAACTGCGAGGTCACCACCAGCTCGATCGCCTGGACCAGCAGGTCGAGGTCGTCGCCGACGTCCTCGTCAATTTTCTTCTTGTTCTCCTGGGCGGTGGTGAGCACGTCGGGGCGGAACTCCGGCTCGCGCTGCTTCTTGCAGAAGGCGACGATCTCGTCGATCTCCTTCTCACTGACCCAGGCACCCTGGATGCGCAGCGGTTTCGACGCCCCCATCGGCAGGAACAGGCCGTCGCCCCGGCCAATCAGCTTCTCGGCGCCCGGCTGGTCCAGGATGACCCGCGAGTCGGACAGCGACGACGTGGCGAAGGCCAGCCGGGACGGCACGTTCGCCTTGATGAGGCCGGTCACCACGTCCACCGACGGCCGCTGGGTGGCCAGCACCAGGTGGATGCCGGCGGCCCGGGCGAGCTGGGTGATCCGGACGACCGAGTCCTCCACGTCCCGGGGGGCGACCATCATCAGGTCGGCCAGCTCGTCGACGATCACCAGCAGGTACGGGTACGGCCGGATCTCCCGCTCGCTGCCGGGGGGAGCGGTGATCTCCCCGGCCCGTACCTTGCGGTTGTAGTCGTCGATGTGCCGGACGCCGTTCGCGGCCAGGTCGTCGTAGCGCATGTCCATCTCGCGTACCACCCACTCCAGCGACTCGGCCGCCTTCTTGGGGTTGGTCACGATCGGAGTGACCAGGTGCGGGATGCCTTCGTACCCGGTCATCTCGACCCGTTTGGGGTCGATCAGCAGCAGCCGTACCTCGTCCGGGGTGGCCCGGCTGAGGATCGAGATGAGCAGCGAGTTCAGGCAGGACGACTTGCCGGCGCCGGTCGCCCCGGCGATCAGGATATGCGGCATCTTCGCCAGGTTGGCCACCACGAAGCCGCCCTCGATGTCCTTGCCGAGCGCCACCAACATCGGGTGGTGGTCGGCGCTGGCGGCCCGGGAGCGCAGCACGTCACCGAGCGACACGTCCTCCCGGTCGGTGTTCGGGATCTCCACGCCGACCGCGCTCTTGCCCGGGATCGGGCTGAGGATCCGCACGTCCGGTGACTTCACCGCGTACGCGATGTTGCGGGAGAGCTGGGTGATCCGCTCCACCTTGACCCCGTGGCCGAGCTCCACCTCGTAGCGGGTCACCGTCGGGCCACGGGTGAACCCGGTGACCGCCGCGTCGACGTCGAACTGCTCGAACACCCCCTGCAGCGCGGCGATCACCTCGTCGTTGGCCTTGCTGCGGGTCTTCGCCGGTGGCCCGGTCCGCAGCAGTTTGGCCGGCGGCAGGCGATAATCCCCGGACAGCCCGGTGATTGCCAGCTGCTCGGCGCGGGTCGGGGTCAGGGAATGCTCCGGCGGCTCCGGCGGGGTGCGGGTGGTCGGCACCTTCGCCGCCGGCCGGCGCGGCAGCTCCATCGTCTCCTGCAGATCGAACGGCTCTGCCGGGGCACCGTCGTCACCGGCCGACGGTGCCGGCAGGGCGTCGGCCGTCCGGCTGGCCTGCCGGCGGCGCGGCGGTCGGCGGCGGGTCCGCTCGTCGCCAGCGGTGTCGCCGCCAGCGGTGTCGTCGTCACCGGCGTCGGCCGAGGTCGAACCAGACTCCGGCCCCCGCCCGGTCACCACCCCGGCGAGCAGCCCGAGCCGCTCCGGGATCCGGTTGATCGGAGTGGCGGTGACGACCAGCAGACCGAAGATCAGCAGCAGGATCAGCAGCGGTACGCCGACCCAGTAGCTGACCGTGCGCTCCAGTACTGTGCCGACGCCGAGCCCGATCAGCCCGCCGGCGTAGTCACGCTGCAGGTCGTCGTCGGGGCGTTGGCCGATGTGCAGCAGCCCCGCCGTGGCGACCAGCATCGCCGACCAGCCGACCAGCCCGCGGCCCCGGGGTTCCGGCTCCTCCGGTGGGTCACGCATCAGCCGGACCGCGCCGATCAGCAGCAGCAACGGCACGGCGACCGCGATCGCGCCGACGAACAGCCGCATCATGTCCGCGACGCGGACCCCGAACGGACCGGCCGCGCCGAACCAGATCGCCATCGAGGTGAGGATGGCCAGGCCGAGTACGAACAGCCCGGCACCGTCACGCCGGTGCTCCGGGCTCAACTCGCGCGCAGTGGCCGCCTGACGGCCGGCGGTACGCACCGCCCAGCCGACGCCGTGTGCCAGCCCCATCCAGGTGGCGCCGACCGCGCGACCGACCAGGACCGCCGGCGAGTTGCGGGCCGGGCGCCGCCGGGCCGTCGGGCGCTTGCGGGCCGGGGTCCGGGCACGACCGGTCGCGGCGCCGCGGCTGGTCGACCCGCCACGCCGCCGATTCGCCTGGGAGGTTCGGCCGGCCATAGAGTCCCACGGTAACCCCGCCGGCATACAAACCCTCGCTTTTCCGGGTCGTGTCCGAACCGCGCAGGGCGGCGCGGCTGTGCCACCATTCCGAACGGCCCCTATTGTCCCCCGGGCCACGACGACGCCGTCCGTCGCCGGACCCCCGTCCGGACATCGCCGGCCGTCCGCGCGCCGGCTCCCGACCGGAGCGCGAGGCCCGCCGTCCGACGTGCCGTACCGAAAGGACCACCGCATGCCCCCGCCGGACCCAGACCACCTGCCCGACGCGCCCTCCGGCGGTGGTGCGATGCAGGTGCTGCGGCCGCTGACCACCGCGATGATCGCCGAGACTCTCACCGCCCGTGGTTACCACTTTCAGGCCGACTCCGACGGCGACCTGGTCGGCCGGTGGAACGACAACCTGATCGTGTTCTCTCCGCTCGGGCCCAACGGCGAGGTGCTGCGGGTACGGACCATCGCGTCGACCCTGTTCACCGTGGACGACGTGCCCGCGCTGTACGCCTTCTGCAACGAGTGGAACCACGACCGGCTGTGGCCCAAGACCTTCGTCCACGTCGACGACGACGGCACCGCCCGGGTCTGCGGTGAGCTGATCACCGCGTTGGAACGTGGCGTCAGCGCCCCGCAGCTCGATCACCTGCTCGACTGCGGGATCGCCACCGGTTGCCAGGTCAGCGACGCCGTCACCGAATTGGCGGACTGATCCGGATGGAACACCGTTTCCAGGTCGACCTGCGCGGCATCGTCGACCTGCTCAGCCACCACCTGTACGCCAGCCCTCGGGTGTTCGCCCGGGAGCTGGTGCAGAACGCCACCGACGCGATCACCGCCCGGCGCGAGGCCGAGCCCGGCTGGGCCGGCGGTACCGTCCGGATCGAGCCCACCGCCGACGGTGGCCTGCGGGTGCACGACGATGGCATCGGCCTGACCGAACCGCAGGTGCACACCTTTCTGGCCAGCGTCGGGCGTACCTCCAAACGAGACGACCTGGGCTTCGCCCGGCAGGACTTCCTCGGCCAGTTCGGCATCGGCCTGCTGTCGTGCTTCATGGTCGCCGACACCGTCGAGGTGGTGACCCGGTCGGCCCGGGGCGGACCGGCGGTGCGCTGGATTGGGTACGCCGACGGGCGCTACACCACCGAGGTCGACGACGCCGCATGCGAACCGGCCGGCACCACCGTCACGCTGCGTCCCCGCGCCGACGCCGGGCACTGGCTGGCCGCCGACCAGGTCCGTGACCTGGTCCGCGACTACGCCCGGCTGCTGGACGTCCCGGTGCTGTTCTGCCCGCCCGGAGGCGAGCCGGTCCGGCTGACCGAGCCGCAGGCCCCGTGGGAAGTGGTCCACACCGACCCGGCGGCCCGCCGGGAGGCGCTGCTGGACTACGGTGCGACGCTGCTCGGTGCCCGACCGATGGACGTGATCGACCTGCGGGTACCGGAAGCCGGGCTGGTCGGTGTCGGCTTCGTGCTGCCGTCGGCGTCAACGGTCGGCCAGGGCGGGCACCGGGTCTACCTGAAACGGATGCTGCTCAGCGACGACGCCAGCAAGCTGCTGCCCGAGTGGGCGTTCTTCGTCCGGTGCGTGGTCGACACCTCCGTGCTGCGCCCCACCGCCAGCCGCGAGGCGCTCTACGAGGACGACCTGCTCGGCGCAGTCCGCGACGGGCTCGGCGAGCAGATCCGCAGCTGGCTGCTGGAGCTGTCGGTCAGCCAGCCGGAACGGCTCGCCGCGTTCCTGCGGGTGCACCACCTCGGGGTCAAGGCGCTCGCCGTCCGCGACGACGAGATGCTGCGGCTGGTCGACTCGTGGCTGCCGTTCGAGACCAGCCGGGGGATGATGCCGCTGCGGCTGTTCCGCCAGCATCTGGCGATGGTCCGGTACGTGGAGACGGTCGACGAGTTCCGGTCACTGGCCGCGATCGCGTCCGCCGCCGGTACGCCGATCGTCAACGCCGGCTACGCCTACGACGCGGAGATCCTGCAGCGCCTGCCCCGGCTGGACCCGGCGATCCGCACCCGCCGGCTGGACCCCGGTGAGCTGGCCGCCCGGTTGGAGACCCTCTCGCCGGGGCAGTTGGCGGTGGCGGAGACCTTCCTGGCCACCGCCCGCACGGTGCTGGCCGAACTGGACTGCGTACCGCAGTTGCGGCAGTTCGACCCGGTCACGGTGCCGGCCCTGTACGTCCTTGGCCAGGCCGCCCGCGAGCAGGACAGTGTGCGCCGTGCGGTGGCCGGCTCCGACGAACTGTGGTCGGAGGTGCTGTCCGCGTTCGCCGAAGTCGACGTCGACCACCGCCCGGAGCTGGTCTTCAACTGGCGGCACCCGCTGATCCGCCGGCTCGCCGGGCAACCGGCGGGAGCGGCGCTACGCAACGCCGTCGAGGCGCTGTACGGTCAGGCGCTGCTCGCCGGTCACCATCCGTTGCGGGCGGTGGACAGCGCCGCGCTCAACCGGTCCTTCCTGGCCCTGCTGGACCAAGCCTTCACCGACCCGGCCGCCGGGCCGGGCACCCCCACCGAGGAGACACCGTGACCGCCAAGGAGCTGGTCCAGGCGCTGGACGAGGCCACCGACCTGCCCGACGGCGACGGCAAGATCGCCGAGCTGGAACGGATCGCCGCGCACGCCGACGCGGCCGGGCAGGCACGGATCGGCTTCGACGCGCGGATGGCGCTGATCGAGACGTACAACCACCACACCGAACGCTGGCGGATGCTGCCGGCGTTCGGCTGGTGCCTGAGCACTTTCGACCGTTATCCGGAACTGTTCGAGCCGTGGGACGCCGAACTGCTGCGCTGGTACCACAAGTGGGCGGTCGCCACGCTGCGCGGCACGCCCCGGGTGGGTCTGGCGCAGACCCGGGCCGCGCTGGACGACATGGAACGCCGGTTCACCGCCAGCGGGCAGAGCCTGCAGGCGGTGTACAACCTGCGCTGCAAGATCGCCGACCACGTCGGCGACGAGGCTCAGGCCCGGCAGTGGCTGGACCGGTGGCGCACGGCCCCACGAGACGAGAACAGCGACTGCGCCGGCTGCGACCCGTCCCGCCAAGCCGAGCTGCTCGCCGGCTGGGGTGAGTGGGAGGCGGCGCTGGCGATCGTCGAACCGGTGCTCAGCGGTGCGGTCGGCTGCACCGAGCAGCCGGAGAAGGCACTGGTCACGGTGATCATGCCGTACCTGCGGCTGGGCCGGTACGCCGACGCGGCGCAGGCGCACGTGCGGGCGTACCGGCGGCACCGGCACGAACGCGACGCCTTCCCGTACCTGGCCGAACACCTGCGGTTCTGCGCGTCGGTCGGTCAGCACCAGCGTGGCCTGGCGATCCTCACCGAGCATCTGGAATGGTTCGACCGGCCGTACGACGACGCCTCGGCGATGGAGTTCGCCGCCGCCGGTGCCCTGGTCTGCCGGCTCGCGGCCGCCGCCGGCCACGGCGACGAGACGATCCACCGGCCGGAGTACGGCGACCGGCCGGCCGCCGACCTGCCGGTGGCCACGCTCGGTTCGCAGCTGGCCGCCGCCGCCACCGAGCTGGCGGGCCGGTTCGACACCCGCAACGGCACCGACCACCAGTCGCGCCGGATCGCCGGCTGGCTGGCCGCCGAGCCGCTGACCGACGCCGTCGAGCTGCCGGCCGATCAGCCGACCACCGGCGGCGAGATCGGGGTACCGCCGGCGGGCGGCACCCAGGACGTGGTTTCGCCGTTGACCCTGGAAGGCATCACGGCGGCGCTCAACGAACGCGGCGACCGGTACTTCGTCGACGACAACGGGGTGGTCGGCGGCAAGTGGGGCCACGCGGTGATCCACTTTGAGCGGCTCGGCGAGCAGCAGCGGGTGCTGCACAGCCGGGTGTTGGCCGACCGGCGGCTGCCGGCAGACCGACTGGCCGAGGCGTACCGGTTCTGCAACTCGTGGAACCACGACCGGCTGCTGCCGAAGGTCTACGTGCACGACACCGGGTCCGGCGAGCTGATTCTGGCCGGCGACGTCAGCACCGACCTGGCCTACGGGGTCAGCGGGGCGCAGCTCGCCGCGCTGGTGAACGCGGCGGTGATCACCGGGGCGCAGTTCGCCGACGCCGTCGCCGAACTGCCCTGAGCACCCCGGCCCAGCTGGCCACGACGACCGTGGCCAGCACCAGCCGGGCCGCCCAGGCGTACTGGTCGGGGTAGATCACCCCGGTCAGGTAGCGCTCGACGAACCCCTCGTCGAAGCCGACCTGGCCGGCCCGGCGGCGGGACCAGTGTTCGGCCACGGTGAGCGGGCAGCTCAGGTTGGCCGCCACCACCAGCACTCCCCAGCCCGCCGCGGTCACGTGCAGCCAGACCGTCCGCGGCCACCGCCAGGCCAGGAACCCGCCGACCGCCAGGTAGGCGAGGAACCCGAAGTGTGCCGTCAGGATGACGGCGGTCAGCAGCTCGTAGCCCATGGTGACCTCCCCGTAGGTCAGGCTACGAGCGCCGGGTAGCGGTCGACAGGGTAGGCGTACTCAGCGGGTGCGACGGGGAGTGCGCCGTCCCCGGGGAGGGCGGTCCCCGGGGACGGCGCGGCAGGTGGCGGGTCAGTTCACCGAGAACCCGAGGAAGTAGCCACCCACGCCCTGACCGGCCTCAACCCGGTATCGGTAGGCACCGGCGGGGCCGGAAAAGTTCAACCGGGTCACCGCGGTGCCGGCGCGGTCGCCTTGGGCGACCGTGCGCCAGCCGTCGGCGGTGAAGCGTTGCAGCGTAAGCCGGAAGGCCGCACCGGCCGGCGTCTGCAGGCAGGCGCTGTGCCGTCCGGCACCGGCCCGGAAGAACCGTCCGTCCGGCTGAATCTGCCGGCCACCGGCCCGGGTCAGTTCGCCGTCACGCAGCACCGTGTGGTCGGCGCACGGGCTCTGCGGCGGGTCCGCCGGCTGGGTCGGCGCGACCGTCGGTACGCCGGTCGGCGGGGCCGCACCGTCCTCGGTGGTGACCAGGGTCAGGTTGTTGACCTGCAGGATCTCGGCCAGCGGCTGGAAGAAGGTGACGCCCCCGGTGCGGCAGTTGCCGGAGCCGCCCGAGGTGACGCCCTGCGCCTGGTCACCGGAGAGCCAGGCACCGCCGGAGTCGCCGGGTTCGGCGCAGACGTCGGTACGGGTCAGCCCGCTGACCGCACCCTCCGGATAGTTGACTGTGACGTCCTTGGCCCGGATCACACCGCACCGGGTTCCAGTGGTGGACCCGGAGCGGCAGATGCTGGCACCTACCGGCGCTTCCACGCTACCGGCGACCGGCAGGTTGTTGCCGTTGAAGTCGTTGACCACCGGCTGCGGCGTCCAGTCGTCGCCGACCGCGACGAACGCCCAGTCGTCGCCGGGGAACGACGACGTCTGGAACACGCCCTGCGCCTGCTGGTTGAACCCGGCGGTGGTGTCGCCGGGCCGGCCGCAGTGCCCGGCGGTGACGAAGCCGCCGACCACGGAGAAGCCGACCGAGCACCGTCCACCGGCACCGATGAAGTACGGGTCGCCGCCGCGTACGTCAAACAGCGGCACCGGCGCCTCATCGGAGGCGTCCACCCGGACCGCGTCGGCCGGCACCCCGGCGGTGGCGGCGAAGTCCCGGGCGGCAGACTGCGCGCCGGGCCGGGCGAGCAGCACCACGGTGTTGTCCGCCAGGTCGACGTACCAGCCGGCCAGGTCGGGGCTGGCGGCATCGCCCACCCGGTCCAGGCTCTCCTTCACGCCGGTCAACTGCTGCTGGCTGCGGGCCACCAGGCGAGCCTCGGCACCGGCGGCGCGGACCCGGTCCAGCTGTGCGGGGTCGGTCACCGCGACGACGAGGTCGGCGCCGTCCTGGCTGATCCACGCGCCCGCGTAAGCAGCGTCGAGGTCGTCGCGCAGGACGTCGACGGTACGGGTGGCCCAGCGTTCGGTGGCCAGCCGGGTCCGGGCGTCCGCCGCGCTGCCGCCGAGGTCGCGACGCAGCGCGTCGACGAGGTCGTCGTGCGCGGCGGCCGGCTGGCTGGTGGCGTCACGGCTAGCGCCATCGGTCGGGTCGTCGCCGGCAACGGCCGGCAGGGTCACCGCGGCGAGCACCCCGACCGCGGCGGCGGTGAGTCCGGCGGTGACAATCCGTCGGCGTCGCATCCGTACCTCCTCTGCGGCTGGCGTCGAACAGCCGCCGGCAGGTGGTACGGAGGACGTCGGTCGCCGGATCGACCCGTACGGATGCCGAATGTCACAGCCGGGTTGGTGAACCGCCCGGGGCCGCGCCACGTACGAACCCTTGGCCGAGTCGGTGGGAGGCGGCCTCCACCCGCCTCCTACCGGCCGGCGAAGTCACCTCGGGTGACCCCGCGCAGGAACCGTCGCCACTGCTGCCGGTCGACGTCCAGCCAGGGCCCGTCCGGCTCGGCCGAGTCGCGCAGCGCCACGTCGCCGGAGGCGGTCACGGTGGCTTCCAGGCACGCGTTGGTGTCGCACCGGCTACTCCGCCACCAGCCGCGATATGTCTGCATCATAGCTTTTTCTCCGATTCAGGCTTCATGCCGATTATTGGGCATTTGCCTGTTGTAACGCTGCAGCTAACCCGGCCGATACGCGACCGGAACTCACCCACCGACGGACGGGGCCTCCGCGACCGGCAGATCGGCGGTCAACGCCGCCGTCCGCTCGGTGATCAACCGGGCTGAGGTCGCCTCGTCGTGGGCCGAGTCCCAGATGTGCGCGAAGTAGTCGCGGTGCCGGCCGATCCGCTGCGCAGCGTGGACGATCTCGTCCAGCAGGATGCCCTCGCGGTAGAGCAGCGCGTTCTCCTCGTCGCCGAAATCGAGCAGCGTGAACGGCGCCAGCATCGCCATGATCGCCGCGTCGGCGAACGGCACGATCCGCACCCGCACGTTCGGTCGCCGCGCCACCCGCAGCAGGGCGGCGAACTGCCCAGCCATCACCCGCGGCCCGCCGATCGTGCGCCACAGCACCGACTCGTCCAGCACCAGGTGGAACTCCGGCGGATCGGGTCGGTCCAGCACCTGGTCACGGCGCCGCAGCCGGGCCTCGAGCCGCAGTGCCCGGTCGGCCTCCGGCAGCTCGCTACGCCAGAAGTTCAACACGAACTCGCCGTACTCGCGGGTCTGCAGCAGCCCCGGGATCAACGTCGGCTGGAACACCCGGATGGCGCTGGCCTCGCCCTCCAACTGCAGCAGCTGCAGCATCGCCGGAGTCAGGTGCTCCCGGTAGCGCGGCTCGTCCCACCAGCCCCGCAACCGGGAGGTACGGGCGTCGCGCAGCAGCCGCTCGGCCCGGTCGGCGTCCACCACGCCGTACAGCTCCAACAACGCCCGCAGATCGGTGGTCGAGACCGAGACGCTGCCCTTCTCGATTCGGTTGACCTTGGAGACCGACCAGTCGAGGGCTTCCGCCACCTTGCCCTGGGTCAGCCCGGCCGACTCCCGGGCGCGGCGCAGTGCGAGTCGGAGCCTGCGCCGCGCCGCCGCAGGGGACTCGCCGGAGCCGGGATCGCCTGGCACGCCAGCCTTCTCGTCACGACCAGTGGGTAACTGTCCGACCAGTATGCCCGCCAGCCGGCCGCCCGGTCAGCCCCGGCGGGCCTCAGGACGTCTTCAAACCTCCACCACGGTCGGTACGATCATCGGCCGGCGGCGGTACGCGTCGTTGACCCAGCGGCCGACGACCCGGCGGACCACCTGCTGCAGCTGGTGTGGATCGGTGATGCCGTCGGCGGCGGCCCGACCCAACGCCTCGGTGATCAACGGGACGACCGCGTTGAACGCCTCCGGGTCCTCGGAAAAGCCCTTCGCCGACACGGTCGGCCCACCGACCACCTTGCCGGTCACCGAGTCGACCACCACGGTCGCCGCGATGAACCCGCCGTCGCCGAGGATCCGCCGCTCGGTCAGCAGCGACTCGCCGACGTCGCCGACCGCGAGACCGTCAACGTAGACGTACCGGCTCTTGACGTGCCCGACCAGGGTGGCGTGCCCGTCCACCAGATCGACGACGTCGCCGTCCTCGCAGAGCACCACCCGCTGCGGGTCGAGACCGGACTCGATGCCGAGCCGGGCGTGCGCCCGCAGGTGCCGCCACTCACCGTGCACCGGCAGCAGGTTGCTCGGCCGCACCACGTTGAGCAGGTAGAGCAACTCCCCCGCCGGCGCGTGACCGGAGACGTGCACCTTGGCGGTCTCCTTGTGGATCACGGTCGCCCCGGCCCGGGCCAGCTGGTTGATCACCCGGTAGACCGAGGTCTCGTTGCCCGGCACCAGCGAACTGGCCAGCACCACGGTGTCGCCGGGCGCGACGGTGATGTGCCGGTGGTCACCGGTTGCCATCCGGCCCAACGCGCTCATCGGCTCGCCCTGCGACCCGGTGGACATCAGCACGATCCGGTCCGGCGGCAGGGCCGTCGCCTCGTCCAGCCCGACCACCAGGCCGGCCGGGATCCGCAGCAGACCGAGGTCCCGGGCGATGCCCATGTTGCGCACCATCGACCGGCCGATCAGCGCGACCTTGCGGTCGTACTCGTACGCCGAGTCGATCACCTGCTGCACCCGGTGCACATGGGAGGCGAAGCTCGCCACGATAATCCGGCCGGTGGCCTTGCCGAAGATCGAGTCGAGCACCGGCCCGATGTCGCGTTCCGGGGTGACGAAGCCGGGGGTCTCGGCGTTGGTCGAGTCGGACAGCAGCAGGTCTACGCCTTCGGCACCGAGCCGGGCGAAGCCGGCCAGGTCGGTGATCCGCCCGTCCAGCGGCAGCTGGTCCATCTTGAAGTCACCGGTGTGCAGCACCAGCCCGGCCGGGGTGCGGATCGCCACCGCGAGTGCGTCCGGGATCGAGTGGTTCACCGCGAGGAACTCGCACTCGAACGGCCCGATCCGTTCCCGCTGACCCTCGCGTACGGTCAACGTGTAGGGCTCGATTCGCCGCTCGGCCAGCTTCGCCTCGACCAGCGCCAGGGTGAACTGGGAGCCCACCAACGGAATGTCCGGTTTGTGGGCGAGCAGGTACGGCACCGCGCCGATGTGGTCCTCGTGGCCGTGGGTCAGCACGATCGCCTGGACGTCGGCGAGCCGGTCCAGGATCGGGGCGAAGTCCGGCAGGATCAGGTCGACGCCGGGCTGCTCCACATCCGGAAAGAGCACCCCGCAGTCCACCACCAGCAGCTTGCCGTCGAACTCGAAGACCGTCATGTTGCGACCGATCGCGCCGAGCCCGCCCAGCGGGATCACCCGCAGCCCGCCCGGTGGCAGCTGCGGCGGCAGGTCCAACTCCACGTGTGCCTGGCTCACGGCAGCTCCAGTCCGGCGTCGGCGCAGTCGGCCCGCAGCTGGTCCAGCTCGGCGTCGGTGGCCTCGACAAGTGGTGAGCGCACCGGACCGGCGGGCAGGTCGAGCACCCCAAGCGCCGCCTTGACCAGGATCGTGCCGGGACTGCGGAAGATGCCGGTGAACAGCGGCAGCAACCGGCGGTGCAGGTCCAGCGCGGCGGCGTGCTCGCCAGCGACGTACGCCTCGATCATCTGCTTGGTCAACGCACCGGTCAGGTGGGTCGAGGTGCCGACCAGCCCGACGCCGCCGATCGCCAGCGTCGGCAGGGTGAGCGCGTCGTCGCCGCAGTAGAACGCCAGGTCGGTGCGGCCGGTCACCCAGGAGGTGGCGGCCAGGTCACCCTTGGCGTCCTTGACCGCGACGATCCGCTCGTGCTCGCCGAGCCGCGCCAGGGTCTCACTGCTCATCGCGATACCGGTGCGGTGCGGGATGTCGTACGCCATCATCGGCAGCCCGGTCGCGTCGGCGACCTCGGTGAAGTGCCGGACCACCCCGGCCTGCGGCGGCTTGTTGTAGTAGGGCGCGACCACCAGCAGCCCGTGCGCGCCGACCTTCTCGGCGGCGACCGCCAGCTCGACCGTGTGCCGGGTGTCGTTGGTGCCGACACCGGCGACCACCCGGGCCCGGTCCCCGACCGCGTCGATGACGACCCGGAGCAGTTGCTCCTTCTCAGCGTCGGTGGTGGTCGGCGACTCGCCGGTGGTGCCACTGATCACCAGGGCGTCGTTGGCCTGCTCGTCGACCAGGTAGCTGGCCAGCCGGGCGGCGCCGTCGAGGTCGAGCGAGCCGTCGTCGTTCATCGGGGTGACCATGGCGGTCAGGAGTCGCCCGAACGGGGTCGGTGTCCCCGCCCCGGGACCGGCTAGGTGGTGCTGCGTCATACGGACAACCTATCGGACGGCCGCACCGCGTTCTCAGCGCTGGTGGTGCGGGCCGGCGGCCTACTCCCCCTGCCGGGTGTACGGGCTCGCGGCAACCTCGCTGCCGTCGGCAAGCTGGCTGATCTCGAAGTCGGCGAAGACGCTCGGCGCCACCCGCTGCAACTGCCGCAGGCACTCCACCGCCAGGTCGCGGATCTCCACGTCGGCGTGTTCGGTGGCCCGCATCCCAATGAAGTGCCGCCACGCGCGGTAGTTGCCGGTGACCACGATCCGGGTCTCGGTGGCGTTCGGCAGCACCGCCCGGGCCGCCTGCCGGGCCTGCTTACGGCGCAGCGTCGGGTTGGGTTCGTCGACAAACCGCTTCTCGAGACCCTCCAGCAGCTCGGTGTAGGCCCGCACGCTCGCCTCGGCCGCGGCGACGAACTGCTGGTGCAGCTCGGGATCCTCGGCGATCACCGCCGGCTCGACCATGGCGGCGTCGCGCTCCGGCACGTACCGCTGGGACAGCTGAGAGTAGGAGAAGTGCCGGTGCCGGATCAGCTCGTGGGTCAGCGACCGGGAGATCCCGGTCAGGTAGAACGTGACACTGCCGTGCTCCAGCACCGACAGGTGACCGCTGTCCAGAATGTGCCGCAGGTAGCCGGCGTTGGTGGCGGTCGCCGGGTTGGGCTTGCGCCACGACTGGTAGCAGGCGCGGCCGGCGAACTCGGCCAGGGCCTGACCGCCGTCGGCGTCGGTCGACCAGTCGACGTCGGCGGGCGGTTGGAACTGGGTCCAGGCGATCAGCGTGACCTGCGGCGACACGATTTCCGGCATTTCTCGGACTCTAGTTGCCGGCCGGCACGACGGGCAAACACGGCGTCCACCGGGCCGGGCCGGCCCGCAGGGCAGGCCGCCCTGGGTCAGACGTAGAACCAGCTGAACGGCTCCCACGGCAGGTTGCGCAGCACCGCGAACGCCAGCCAGACGCCCAGCGACCAGCCGACCGTCGTCGGGCTGAACGACAGCTGCGGCAGCCGCCAGCGGAACAGCTGCTGGCCGACCCAGGCCAGGTAGACGTAGAGCAGGAACGGGACGGCGAACACCACCAGCAGGTGGTGCCGGGCGGCAGCGCCGAGATCACCGTTGAGCAGGTACCAGACCGCCCGGGTCCCGCCGCAGCCCGGGCAATCCAGGCCGGTGGTCAGCTTCAGCAGGCAGCTGGGCGCCGCCTCCGCGCTGCTGGTCGTCGGGTCGGTGATCACCGTGTAGCCGGCCGCCGCGCCGATGCAGCCGAGCACCGCCAGTGGGGCCAGCCAGCGCGGCGACCGCGCCCAGAGCCGGTTGACCAGGCGGGTGAACCGGTCCGGTTGGGCCTGCGGCTGGTACGCGTACTGCTGGTGATAGTGGGAGTGGGCGTCCGGGTAGGGACCGGCGTCGCCGGTCGGTGCCGGCCCGTCGCCGACGGGCCGCTGCACCGCCACGCCGTCTGGACCCGCCATCCGTCACGCCTCCCTTGATGCCGATCGTCCCACCGTACACTGGCCGGTCCCGCCGGCTCAGCCGACGACCACGCCCGCGCGGACTCCCGGTCAACCGGCTGCCACGGCGCCGTGCAGTGCCCGGGTGAGCGGCCCGGCCAGGTCTCCGGCGGTCGGTGCCGCGACCTGCGACAGGCCGAGCCAGCCGGCCAACCGGATCAGCTCGTCGGCCAGGGCGGTCGTGGTCTGCTCCGGGTCGGTGCTGGCACCGGGCACCGGCCAGGCGGCCGGCACCCGCAGCACCCCGGCGGCCCGATCCGCCTTGAGGTCGACCAGCGCGGTCAGCCGGTCGCCGTCGAGGAACGGCAGTACGTAGTAGCCGTGCACCCGCTGCGCGGCCGGCACGTAGATCTCGATCCGGTACCGCAGCCCGAACAGCCGCTCGGTGCGGACCCGCTCCCAGACCACCGGATCGAACGGGCTGAGCAGCGTGGCGGCCCGGATCCAGCGCGGCAGCCGGGCCTGGTGGTGCAGGTAGGCGGGCTGTGACCAGCCCTGCACCCGGACCGGGCGCAGAACGCCGTCGGCGACCAGGTCGGCGACGACCGGCCGGACCGCCGCCGCCGACAGCCGGAAGTAGTCACGCAGCTCCGGCTCGGCGGCCACGCCGAGGCAACGGGCGGCGACCTCGACCAGCTGCCGGTGCGCCTGCGCCTCGGTCGGCGTCGGCGCGGCGATGACCCGGGGCGGCAGCACCCGCTCCGGCACGTCGTAGCGGCGGGCGAAGGTGCTGGTCCGCCCGGCGGAGCTGATCTCGCCGGCCCAGAACAGGTACTCCAGGGCGGTCTTCACCGCCGACCAGTTCCACCCCCAGTTGCCGCTCGGCCGCGTCGTGTCCTGCTCGATCTGCGCGGCGGTGACCGGGCCGCGCGCGCGGACCTCGGCCAGCGCCCGGTCGACCAGCTCCGGCTGCTCGACGGCGATCCGCCGGATGCCGCCCCAGGCGTCGTCGCGGGCGCGGGCCATCCGCCAGCGCAGCGCCGGCTGCAGGTCGACCGGGATCAGCGACGCCTCGTGGCCCCAGTACTCGAACAGCTCCCGGGGGGCGTGCCCGGCGGCCCGGTCCAGCAGGTCGGTCGGGTACGGGCCGAGCCGGCTGTACAGCGGCAGGTAGTGGGCGCGCTGCAGGACGTTGACCGAGTCGATCTGGATCAGGCCGACCCGGTCCAGCACCCGGCGCAGGTGCCGACGGGTTGGCACCCCGGCCGGTGCGGGGTCGGTGAAGCCCTGGGCGGCCAGCGCGATCCGGCGGGCCTGGGCGAGCGAGAGACTGTCTGGTACGGGCATCGCCAGGCAAGCTACCGCCCCGGTACGACATCGACGGGAGGTGCCGGCTCACCCGGTTACCGGGCGCGGCCGATCTTCGGCCGATCGGGCCGTCCTCCGCCCGGCGATTCACAGCGACCACACACGATCGCCAGGCATAGTGGAACGCTCACCGGTCGTCCTGGAGGTCTGCTTCGATGGGTCCCCTGCTCGCACTCCTGAGCCTGCTGCTGCTGGTTTTCCAGCTGCTGCTCATCGCCCGCGCGGTTCTCGATTGGAGCACGGTGCTGGCCGGGCCGAGCCCGCGCGACTCGCTCCGCTCCCGCGCCACCTCCGCTCTGCACACGGTCACCGAGCCGGTGCTCGCCCCGGTCCGGCGGGTGCTGCCGCCGTTACGCGTCGGCGGCACCGCCATCGACCTCTCCTTCATCGTCGTCTTCGTCGCCATCGTGCTGATCCGAGCCCTGCTGCCGTGACCGGGGTCAGCGCTGCGCTGCCACCAGCAGCCGGCTGACCGTCTCGGCGACGCAGACCGGCCGGTCACCGGTGTCGGCGGTCACGGTCACCGACATGACCGTCTGTACACCGCCGACGACCGGCTCGACCGAGGCGATGGCGGCCTCGGCCCGTACGGCGGAACCGGTACGCAACGGAGCCGGGAACCGGACCCTGTCGAGCCCGTAGTTGATCCTCGTCCGCACCCCGTCCACCCGGTACAGCCGGCGCATCAGGGCCGGGATCAGGGAGACAGTCAGGAATCCGTGGGCGACCGTGCCGCCGTACGGTCCGTCGACCGCCCGGTGCGGGTCGGTGTGGATCCACTGATGGTCGTCGGTGGCCTCGGCGAACTGGTCGACCCGGGCCTGGTCGACCGGGAACCAGTCCCCTGGCCCGAGCGACTCGCCCACGGCCCCGGCCAGGTCGTCGACGGAGGCGAAGATCCTCATCTGGACAGTATCCCAACCGGGTGGACGCGTGGCGGTGTCGGCCGGGCCCAGCCGACACCCGGCCGGCGCTGCTGGACGTCGGTTGTGAAACAGGATAGAACTCCCCATATGCCAGAAGTCAGGCAGGAGACTCCGGAGGACGCCGACGCGATCGCCGGGGTCCACGTGCGCGCGTGGCAGGCCGGCTACGCGGGCCTGATCCCCGCCGACGTGCTCGACCGGCTCAACGTCGCCGCCTGGGCGCAGCGCCGCCGCGACGTCGGCACCGCCGACCCGGAGCAGCCGTTCCGCACCCTGGTCGCCACCGAGGGCGAACAGATCATCGGGTTCAGCACCTTCGGCCCGTACCGGATCGACCAGGACCGGGACCAACTCGATCCGACATACGGCGAGATCGTCAGCATGTACGTCGACCCCGTCCACTGGGGCACCGGGGTCGGTCGGCTCCTGCTCACCGCATCGATCGCCGGGATGACCGGGCAGGGCTGGCGCACGATGCGGCTGTGGGTGCTCGACGGCAACCAGCGGGCCCGGCGGTTCTACCAGGCGGCCGGGTTGCGCCCGGACGGGGAACGCAGCGTCTACCAGGTGCCCCGCTTACCGGGGCAGACCCCGGTCGGGCTCGACGAGGTGCGCTACCTGGCCCGGATCGCCGGCGACCGGATCCTCACCCTGGCCGGTTGACCGGCGATCGGAAGAGTTCGTCATCCGTGCTACGAGGGCCATGAGAGCCCGCCAGGGGTCGGCCGGGCCGGTCCACCGCAGTCCCATCCGTGAATCTCGTGAACTTTGACGAGTGGGTCGCTTGCGGACAGCCGCCGGTACCACTCACTCGGTAGCTTGCGGTGGGGACACCGACACGCGGAGGTTCTGGTGGACGGGGCGTCGGCAACGCTGGTCGAGCTGTTGCAGCATGCGGAGTGGGGGCCAAGACAGTTTGTGGCGGCGATCAATGCCAGGCTCTCCAGTCAGGGGCGGGATCGACTCCGGCTCGATCCGACGGCTGGGTACGCCTGGGTCCGACGTGGGTTCTGCCCTCGGCAGCCCATTCCGGACCTGGCTGCGGCTGTGCTCTCCGAACGGCTCGGTTACCCGGTTTCCGTAGCTCAACTGTGGCCAGGGCGAGGCGGCACGGCGACCCGGCAACAGTCGGCAGTCGATGACCTCGGCTCGATGGCGCATCTTGACGATCTGCTGCGTGAACTCGGCCGACTCGCCGTCACCACACCCGCGCCGAGCAGCCCGATCGCTGATGCGTCTGGCGCTGACCTGACGGCTGTGATCCTCGACCAGCTCCGGGGAGCTGTCCTCGCGGCGCGGAATCGGACCGGTCATGAGCACGTGCTCGCGGAGCAGGTGGACCTGATCGCAGCTCATGTCGCGGCGTTGCGCCAACTCGACGACCGCCAAGGCGGCGGCACGTTGAGTCTTCGATACGTCACGGCAGAGCTGCGCAACGTGGTTGATCTCGTCAATCACGCGAACTATGACGCGGCGACCGGCCGGCGACTGCTGGCCATCGTCGCCGATCTGGCACAGCTCCTGGGCTGGCTACACTTCGATTCCAGTCGCTACGGCTCTGCCGAGCGGTATCTGCTGCTGAGCGTCGGCGTGTGTCGGGCGTCCGGTGCGAGCGACCGGGCGGCCAACGCCATCGGGATGCTGAGCTACGTGTCGGCTTTCGCCGGCCATGGCGCGCACGCTGTCCGGCTGGCGGAGGCTGCCGCCACTGAGGGGCGTTCCCCATACCGGCGGTTGCGGGCTCGGTTGTTGGGACGAGAAGCCACCGCTGCGGCAGCTGACGGGGACCTGTCCAGGTTTCGTCGGTCCGCCGATCGGGCTATCGAAGCGCTCGACCCTGGTCAGGATTCTGCGGAAGCGTCGTTCCTCTACTACCTGAGTCCGGAGCAGCTCACTGCCGAAACCGGGCAGGGACTGGTCGTCCTCGCGGAGCGGACCACCGCGAATCGCAGCCGGCTCCTCGACGAGGGGATCAACCTGTTGACGGGTGCCGTCACCACCATGATCACTCCACGCCGGGCCGGTGGTGCGCCTCCGTATGCACGGTCCGGCCTGCTGCACCTCACGTTCCTCGCCAGGGCGCACCTCCTCCGCGGCGACGCGCCGGAAGCCGTGGCGGTCATGCGGGTCGGCCTGGGGCTGCTGCCGCTGGTGCAGTCGCCACGCGGGCGAAGCTACCTCCGAGGGCTCCGCCCGATGCTGGCCCGTCGATCCCGCTCCGCACCGGTAGCTGAATTCCTTCCGGAGTTCGATGCGGCATTATCGAGGATGTGAGGAACAGTCACACCGCGCTCCCTGCCGGGTTTGCTCTGCTCGAACGCAGCGTGCAGCACCCGGACGCGGCGCTCCTGCTGCGCAGCTTCTACCAGGAGCAGGTTGGCCGGTACGGCTTCGCTGAGCCGGTGACTCTTGAACCGGCGGCGTTCGCTGCTCCGAACGGCATCTTCCTCGTCGCCTACGGGCCGGGCGGTCCGGTCGGCTGTGGTGGTTGCCGCTGGTACGAGCGGGACACCGGCACGGTCGAGATAAAAAAGACGTTCCTCCTTCCCGAGGCACGCGGCCTCGGGATCGGACACGCGCTGTTGACCTGCCTCGAAGATCAGGCGGCCAGGTGGGGTGCGCGGCGAGCAGTCCTCGAAACCGGTGTACGCAACACCGACGCGCTTACGTTTTTCGCCGAGCGCGGTTATCAGCCAATTGATGCGTACGTTGCTGGCCGCGATCCGGCGATCAACAGGGCATTTATGAAGTGGTTGTCTCCGGTCTCCGAGCCGGCAGTCGAGCGGGCCACCTCCCGATAGCGATCACTCATCATCCTCCCGGTTGAGCAAATCGCCGCGTTTGAAGTTCACGTAGTTCACCCGCTACTCCAATCATTCCCGGCATTCACGGCTCGGGCGCATTCCCAGATCGTTTCGATACTGGTCGACTGAATCTGCGACCCGCTCTCACATCATCGACGCCGTCGCGGGGTGAACGGATCGCACGATCAAACACCGAACTCGCGTCTGCTCTTGGAGGAACGTTGTGGATTTTGTTTGCAGCCGTGGCCGGTTTTCTCGCTGGCGTAGTGGGTGGGTTCGTGTTGTGTCGGTGTCGGCACCGGTGGTGTCCGGTGTGCGGGCAGACGTTGACCTGCCCGGACTGCACCGCGCCGATCGACCGGACCTGGGGCACCGCGCCACCACCGCCGCCGCAGTCGGACCCACGCGGGCGGCGGTGGCGCAACCAAGCCGGGGCACAGCACCGGTGACCGGGCTGGACGACGTACTGCACGTGCCCGTACGGCCGGTCTGGTCCTGTTCGGGGTGCGGGCCGCACGTCGACTGGCCGTGTGAGTACGCGCGGGCCGAGTTGACCGCGAACCTGGACCCGATCTCCCGCAGCATGTACGCGGCCGAACGGATGGTCGAGGCGATCGCCGACCTGCCGGCCGAGGCGACGCCGGGGGAGATGTTCACCCGGTTCCTGGCCTGGACGAGGCGGGCCGGCCGGTGACCGTCTACCGCACCTGCACCCGCGACTGGTCCACCACCTCACCCGCAGCGGCACCGGCGGCGCTGGCGGAGCCGGCCGTACCGTTGCCGCCCGCCGGTCGGCTCGCCGACGAACTGTTCCTCATCGCCCACGACGACGTCACCGGCAAGCCGCGCGTGCCGACCAGGGTCGTCGGGCGTGGGCTGGCCGCCGCGATGCTCGCCGACCTGGCCCTCGTCGGCGCGGTCACGGTCGCCGCGACCGGCAGCGTCGTCACCGGCACGGCCGCGCCGGGTGCCGTCGACCCGTGGGGGCGGACGGTGCTGCGCTGGATCGACACCGACGCGCCACACCCACCGGCCACCTGGATCGACCGGCTCGCCGGGCACGCGTACCGCACGGTCGCCGACCGGCTCACCGTCGCCGGGCTGGTCCGGCCGCGTACGGTCCGCCGCTGGTGGTGGCGTCGGGACACCGTCTACCCGCCGGTCGACACGAACGTCGCGGCCTGGCCGTGGGCGCGGCTGTCGATGCGGGTACGCCGCCACACCCGCCTCAGCGTGCACGACAGCACGTTGGCCCGACTCTGTGTGGCGACCGGACTCGGCGGCTACATCCTCGGCACGGACACGTTGACCGCCCGACGACAGCTCCGGCACCTGCTCACCCCCGTACCACCGGGGGTCGACCAGCTGGTGCGGCATCTTGCCGCCGCCGACGGACGAAGCCGGCACAGTCAGCACGGCCGACGGAGCCGGCACGGCCGACAGGGCCGGCGGTGACCGCGACCGCCGGCCCCGCCGGCACCGTGCGGATACGGCGGGCCGGGGTCGACGACATACCGCGCCTGGCCCGGATGCTCGTCGACGCGTTCGTCGACACCCCGGACGCCCGGTGGCTGATCCGAGACCGGGCGCGACGGCGCGACGTCTACCAGCGGCTCTGCCCCGGTCTGCTGGCCCAGGCGATGACCGCCGGCATCGTGTACACGACCGTCGATCTGGCCGCAGCGGCGCTGTGGCTGCCGTACCCGGTCGCCCACACCACCACCGACCGGCAGACCGCCCGGCTACGACGCCTCACCGGCCGCCACGCCGACCGGTTCCTCCAACTCGCCGCCCTGCTGCACACCCACGCCCCGCGCCAACCACACACCTACCTGGCGTACCTCGGGGTGGCACCGCACCGGCAGCGCAATGGCATCGGCGGCGCGCTACTACGCCAAAGACACCGGATCTGCGATACCGCCGGCATCGCCAGCTACCTCGTCGCCACCAGCCCCGCCGCCCGCGACCTCTACCTACGCCACGGCTACCGACCCACCACCCGACACCCACTGGCGTTACCCGACAACGGCCCGCCACTGTGGCCGATGTGGCGCCAACCGCATCCGACCAGCCCAACCACCGGCGGCGCGGCACGATGACCCGCGCGCGACATCGAGGTGACGCTGGCGCACGTCATATTCGCGTCTTGACGTGCGCCAGCCTCACCTCGATGTGATCGGTCGACCGGCGGCCGGTGCCGGCCAGCGGGCGGACGGGTCCAGTTCGCGCACCGGCAGGAACAGCAGCAGCCCCAAGCTGACCCACACGTACGCGTTGCTGCCGACGAAGCCGGCCGGGTTGGCGGCGTCGGACTCGCGCCAGATCCACACCAGCCGGCTGATCAGCAGCAGATAGCCGACCACGGCGAAGCCGAGCAACGCCCGGCGCCGCCGACTGCCCCGCGACGCGGCCAGCCCGTTGTCCACCAGCAGAATCAGCGCCGGCAGCAACCACACCAGATGATGCACCCAGGTGACCGGGCTGACCAGGCAGCCGACCACGCCGGTCAACGCCAGCCCGGTCGCCTCGTCACCGGCGGCGACCGCGCGGCGGCACCGCCACGCCCACCAGATCAACGTGACCAGCACCAGCACCAGCCAGGCGACGGTACTCGGATGCAGTGGATCGATCCGGGCGACGACGCCGCGCAGCGACTGGTTCGAGACGAAGTCCAGCGCACCGACCCGGTCGGTGTTCCACAGCGCCTGCGTCCAGAACTCCCGGGACGCGTCCGGCGCGACCGCCGCCGCGACCAGGGTCGCCACGGTCGCCGTACCGGCGGCGGTGACCGCCGCCCGCCACCGCCGGGTGACCAGCAGATAGACGATGAAGATGCCCGGGGTCAGCTTGATCGCCGTAGCCAGGCCGACTCCGACGCCGGCGAACCGGCGCCAGCGCGGCGGCACCGGCGACCCGGCCGCGACCAGCCACAGCAGGTCGGCCGCGACCAGGACCAGCAACAGCGTGTTGACCTGGCCGAAGTTCACCGTCTCACGCATCGGCTCGTACGCGGCCACCAGGCAGGCAGCGACCGCGAAGGCGAACCAGCGGGTCCAGCCCTCGCGGCGGGAGATCGGGTCGACCAGCCACCACAGCACCAGCGCGCTGGTCACCACGGCGAGCGTCACGCCCACCACGATCGCCAGATGCCACGGCAGGACCGCCATCGGCGACATCACCAGCGCGGCGAACGGCGGATAGGTGAACCCGTACTGGCTGAACGGCTTCATGTAGTCGTAGAGTTCGCCACCGTCGCGCAGCCAGTGGTGCATCGCGCCGTAGTAGACCTTGAGGTCGAAGAAGCCGTGCCGTTCGGCGGCGACGGCGAGGAAGGCGGCGACGACGACCGCGAGGACCGCGACGATCGCCACCCGCCGACCGGTGCCTTCGGCGGCCCGCTGCGGCATGGCCGCCCCCCTGTCCGTACGCTGACCACTCATGGCGCTCGGATATGTCCGTCCTGCCCGACCGGGCGACGCTGGTGAGATTGCCCGCATCCAGTTGACCACCTGGCGGGTCGCCTACCGGCGACTGCTGCCCCGGCAGGTGCTCGACGAGGTGGACGAGGACTGGCTGGCGCAGCGGTGGGACGCGGCGATCAACGATCCGCCGTCGCAGCGGCACCGGGTCCTGGTCGCCGTCGAGCAGGCCGAGCAATCCTATCTGGTGGGCTTCACCGCGTCCGGCCCGGCCGACGAGCAGGCCCTGGCTCCAGAGGAACCGGCCGAGGCGCTCGGTGACCGGGTCACCGCCGTCACCGACCTGCTGGTCGAGCCGCGCTGGGGCCGGCGGGGACACGGCAGCCGACTGCTCGCCGCCGCCGTGGACCTGTGGCACACCGACGGTTTCGACACCGCGCTCGCCTGGGCGTACGAACGGGACCCGGCGACCCGCAAGTTCCTCGGCTCCGCCGGCTGGGAGCCGGACGGAGCGACGCGGGCGTTGGACGTGGCCGACATGCTGGTGCCGCAGCTGCGGCTGCATGTGGCGGTCCCACCGGCCGCCGAGGAGCAGTAACCCGGCCAGCCGCAGGAACCGGCAGGACCGGCAGCAGGACCCAATAGGGAATCAGTCGAGCAGGCTGTCCAGTCCGACGGTCAGGCCGGGGCGGCGCGTCACCGCCCGTACCGCCAGCAGGACGCCGGGCATGAACGACGCCCGGTCGTAGGAGTCGTGCCGGATCGTCAGGGTCTCCCCCGCCGTTCCGAACAGCACCTCCTGGTGCGCGACCAGGCCGGCTGCCCGTACCGAGTGCACCCGGATCCCGTCGATGTCCGCGCCCCGCGCGCCCGGCACCTCGGCGGTGGTGGCGTCCGGCATCGCGGCCGACCCGGCGGCGGCCCGGGCCGCCGCGATCACCCGCGCGGTGTGCCCGGCGGTGCCGCTGGGCGCGTCCACCTTGGCCGGGTGGTGCTGCTCGATGATCTCGACTGACTCGAAGTGCCGTGCCGCCTTCGCCGCGAACTGCATCATCAGCACCGCGCCGATGCCGAAGTTGGGGGCGATCACCACGCCGACCTCGGGCTTGTCGGACAGCCAGGAGCGGACCAGGTCGAGGCGCTGATCGGTGAACCCGCTGGTCCCGACGACCACGTTGATCCCCTGGTCGATGCACCAGCGCAGGTTGTCCAGCACCGCGTCGGGGTTGGTGAAGTCGACGACCACCTCGGCGTCGGCGTCCGAGGCGTCGGACAACCGGTCACCCTCGTCGATCGTGGCGACGAGTGCGAGACCGTCGGCCCCCTCGACCGCTCTGCAGACCTGCACGCCCATCCGGCCACGGGCTCCGAGCACACCGACCCGGACGGGCTCGGCGGACGGCCGGGCGGCCACCTCGGAGCCGCCCGGGGAGGCTGTCACATTCGTACCGTATTCGCTCACCGGCACAACCTATCCCACCGGCGGGGAGAGCGGTCCGGCCAGCGCCTACCCCACCGGCGGAGACTGCGCGCCGGCCAACATCGTGGACTCCACCGGGCCGATCACCGCCAGGGACATCGGCCGGGTGAGCAGCTCGGCGGCGACCGCGCCGACCTGTTCGGCGGTCACCGCCGCCACCTGACCCAGCAGCTGGTCCACGGTCAACTGCTCGCCGTAGAGCAGCTCCCCCTTGGCCAGCCGACCCATCCGCGACCCGGTATCCTCCAGGCCCAGCACGTACCCGCCCCGGCTCATGCCCTTGCCCCGGGCCAGCTCGTCGGAGCTCAGCCCGTGCTCGACGACCGCCGCCAGCTCCGCCCGGACCAGCTCCAGCACCTCGTCGACCCGGCTCGGCGCACAACCGGCGTAGACGGCGAACGTCCCGCCGTCGGCGTACTGGCTGGCGTACGAGTAGACCGAGTAGGCGAGTCCTCGGCGTTCCCGCACCTCCTGAAACAGCCGGCTGGACATGCCACCGCCGAGGACGTTGTTCAACACCCCGAGCGCGAACCGGCGGTCGTCGCCGCGACTGATACCCGGGCCACCGAGCACCAGATGTGCCTGCTCGGTCTCCTTGCGGCGCAGTGTCACCTGGGGCCGACGGGCGCGGACCGCAGGGGTGGCCGGGCGCAGCGGCGCCGGCGCACCGGGCCGTTGGGCGTCCAACGGGCTGCCCCGCAGCGCGGCCCGTACCTGGCGGACCACCGCCCGGTGGTCGAGGTTGCCGGCGGCGGCGATCACCATCGCTCCGGGCGTGTAGCGCCGCCGGTAGAAGTCGTGAATCTGCCGGCGGGTCAGCTTCGAGATCGTCGCCTCGGTGCCGGAGATCAGCCGGCCGAGCGGATGCGAACCGAAGACGGCCTCGGCGAGCAGGTCGTGGACCTCGTCGTCGGGCTCGTCGTCGTGCATGGCGATCTCCTCGAGGATCACGCCACGCTCGGTCTCCACATCGGCCGGATCGATCACCGAGTTGGCCACCAGGTCACAGACGACATCGACGGCCAGCGGCAGATCGTCGTCGAGCACCCGCGCGTAGTAGCAGGTGTACTCCTTGGTGGTAAAGGCGTTGGTCTCGCCACCGACGGCCTCGATCTGCGCGGAGATATCCCACGCGGTACGCCGCTTCGTCCCCTTGAACAGCAGGTGTTCCAGGAAGTGCGAGGCACCGGAGCGGGCCGGGGTCTCGTCGCGCGAGCCGACCCCGACCCACACGCCGAAGGAGACGCTGCGCATCGCCGGAATCGCCTCGGTGATCACCCGCAGCCCGTTGGGCAGCACGGTACGGCGTACCGTGCCGCCCAACGGGTCGGCGGTGAGTGTCCGGGTCACCGGCCGGGACGGACCCCGGCCGGTGACCGGTTCGGTCCTGGCCATCTCGGCCGGCGTCAGCTGTGCCGGTTACGTCGGCGGCGCTCGCCGCCCTCGCCACCGTCACCCCGGCTGGGGCCCCGATCGCCGCGGTCCCGGTCACCACGGTCGCGCGGCCCACGGTCGCCACGGTCACGGCCACCGGGACGCTCGCCGCCGTCGGACGCAACCGGGGCCTCGGCGCCCTCCGGACGAACCTTGTCCAGGTAGATCTTGCCGCGGGCGTCGATGTCGGCGATCTGCACCTCGACCTTGTCGCCGACGTTGAGGTGGTCCTCGACCCGCTCGACCCGCTTGCCGTCGCCCACCTTGGAGATGTGCAGCAGGCCGTCGCGGCCGGGCAGCAGCGAGATGAACGCGCCGAACGCAGCGGTCTTGACGACCGTGCCGAGGAACTTGTCGCCGACCTTCGGCAGCGTCGGGTTGGCGATCGCGTTGATCCGCTCGACTGCGGCTTCGGCAGCCGGCCCGTTGGTGGCGCCGACGTAGATGGTGCCGTCGTCCTCGATCGAGATGTCCGCGCCGGTCTCGTCCTGGATCGCGTTGATGGTCTGGCCCTTCGGACCGATCACCATACCGATCTTGTCGACCGGAATCTTCACCGTGGTCACCCGGGGGGCGTGCTCGCTCATCGCAGCCGGGCCCTCGATCGCCTGGCGCATGACCTCAAGGATGGTCATCCGGGCCTCGCGGGCCTGCTGCAGGGCGCCGGCGAGTACGTCCGACGGGATGCCGTCGAGCTTGGTGTCCAACTGCAGCGCGGTGACGAACTCGGGGGTGCCGGCCACCTTGAAGTCCATGTCACCGAACGCATCCTCGGCGCCGAGGATGTCGGTCAGCGTGACGTACCGGGTCTGCCCGTCGACCTCGTCGGAGATCAGGCCCATCGCGATCCCGGCCACCGGAGCCTTCAGCGGCACCCCGGCCGACAGCAGCGACAGCGTGGAGGCGCAGACCGAGCCCATGCTCGTCGAACCGTTGGAGCCGAGCGCCTCGGACACCTGGCGGATCGCATACGGGAACTCCTCGCGGGTCGGCAGCACCGGCACCAGGGCCCGCTCGGCGAGCGCGCCGTGGCCGATCTCCCGCCGCTTCGGCGAACCGACCCGGCCGGTCTCGCCGGTGGAGTACGGCGGGAAGTTGTAGTTGTGCATGTAGCGCTTGGACTTCTCCGGGGAGAGGGTGTCCAGCGTCTGCTCCAGCCGGAGCATGTTGAGTGTGCTGACCCCGAGGATCTGCGTCTCGCCGCGCTCGAACAGCGCCGAGCCGTGCACCCGGGGCAGCACCCCGACCTCGGCGGTGAGCGGGCGAATGTCCCGCGGGCCACGGCCGTCGATGCGTACCTGCTCGCGCAGCACCCGGGACCGGACCTCGGACTTGGTCAACGACCGGAAGGCCGCACCGACTTCCTTCTCCCGGCCCTCGAACTGCTCGCCGAGCTCGCCGGCAACCTTTTCCTTGACCCGGTCCAGCGCGTCCTCACGCTCCGCCTTGGAGGCGATCTTCAACGCCTCGGCGACCTCGTCGCGGCCGGCGGCCACGACCGCGTCGTAGACGTCGTCACCGTAGTCGAGGAAGACCGGGAAGTCGGCGATCGGCTTCGCCGCCACCTCGGCCAGCTCGCTCTGCGCCCGGCACAGCTCACGAATGGTCGGCTTGGCCGCCTCCAGCCCACTGGCCACCACGTCCTCGGTGGGGGCGGTGGCGCCACCGGCGATCAGCCCGACCGCGTGTGGAGTGGCCTCGGCCTCGACCATCATGATCGCCACGTCGCCGTCCGGCAGGGCCCGACCGGCGACCACCATGTCGAAGGTGGCCCGGGACAGCTCGTCCAGGGTCGGGAAGGCCACCCACGCGCCATCGACGTGGGCGACGCGGGTCGCCCCGATCGGGCCGGAGAACGGCAGGCCGGACAGCTTGGTGGACATCGACGCCGCGTTGATCGCGATCACGTCGTACGGGTGGGCCGGGTCCAGCGCCAGCACGGTGGCCACCACCTGGACCTCGTTGCGCAGGCCCTTTGCGAAGGTCGGGCGCAGCGGCCGGTCGGTCAGCCGGCAGGTGAGGATCGCCTCCTCGCTGGGCCGGCCCTCGCGGCGGAAGAACGATCCGGGGATCCGCCCGGCGGCGTACATCCGCTCCTCGACGTCGACGGTGAGCGGGAAGAAGTCGAGGTGCTCACGCGGCTGCTTGCTGGCGGTGGTCGCGGAGAGCACCACGGTGTCGCCCAGCTGGGCGATCACCGAGCCGGCGGCCTGGCGGGCCAACCGCCCGGCGGAGAAGGTGACCTCGCGGGTGCCGAAGGCTCCGTTGTCGATCACGGCGGTGCTGCGTTGGGTGCCGAGATTGTGCTGCTCGGTCATGGTGATGTCGCGCTCCTTTACGCGTCGTGGGGTCACGACCTCGGGGAGCTGCTCAACCGGCCGGTCATCGATCGAAGCGCCCGGGGGAGCCGGCGTGGTGGCCGGCTGGCCCGGGGGCCACTACCGAGGACCGGTACGTTGACCGGCTCCCTTCGACGGGTGGGGTCGTGGTGCCCGGTGTGTCGAATGGTGGTGGTGCGGCGCGGCGGGGTCGCGGACGACCGCCGCCGCGCCGCTACGTCACCGCCGCAGGCCGAGCCGCTCGATGAGCGACCGGTAGCGGTTGATGTCCTTCTTCTGCAGGTAGTTGAGCAGCCGGCGGCGCCGGCCGACCAGCAGCAGCAGACCACGACGGCTGTGGTGGTCCTGCTTGTGCACCTTGAGGTGCCCGGTGAGGTCGGCGATCCGCTTGGTGAGCACCGCGACCTGGACCTCGGGCGAACCGGTGTCCGCGTCGGCGGTGGCGTACTCTTCGCGGATCTTGCGCTTGGCTTCCTGATCGAGCGCCATGGTCTCCCTGAATCTGTGTGGGGTCGTCCCTCGTCTCGGCACCCGCGGCGTCGTGCAGGCAGACGAGACGAATCGTCGGTGGTCCGACGCTGCCTTCAGGCTACCAGCCAGTCGGCACGGGGGCCGGCAAGGCCACGGTGCGTCGTATCGCCACTGCCCACCGGGGTCGCCGACGCCGAGTCACGCCCCGCTCGTCGGCCGGGACACAGCCCCGCTCGTCGGCTCGGGTCAGGCGCCGAGCACCGTACGGACCTGGGCGACGTCCTCGTTCATCTGGGCGACCAACGGACCGACCCCGTCGAACCGGCGGGTCTCCCGCAGCCGGGCGACGAAATCGATTGCCACCTGCTCGCCGTAGATGTCCCGGTCGAAGTCGAGGACGTACGCCTCCACCCGGCGGTCGCGGCCGGCGAAGGTGGGGTTGGTGCCGATGGAGGCGGCAGCCGGCAGTCCGGGGCCTCCTCCGCTGAGCCCGTCCGGACGGACCGGGCCGTCCGAGCGCACCAGCCGGGCCGCGTAGATGCCGTCCGCCGGCACCGCCGCGTATCGCGGGGTGAGCAGGTTCGCGGTGGGGAAGCCGATCTCCCGGCCGCGACGGTCGCCGCGGACCACCACCCCTTCGAGGCGGTGCGGCCGGCCGAGTGCGGCGGCGGCGGCGGTCACGTCCCCGGCGTCGATACAGGCTCGGATGTACGTCGACGAGAAGACAGTGCCACTGTCGGTGATCAGGCTGGCGTCCTCCACGGCGAACCCGAACCGGCGGCCGAGCCGCGCCAGCAGCGCGACGTCGCCGGTGGCCCGGTGCCCGAACCGGAAGTTCTCCCCCACCACCACCACGGCGGCGTGCAGGTGCTCGACCAGCAGGTCGTGAACGAACTGCTCGGCGGTCAGCCGGGAGAACTCGACGGTGAACGGCAGCACGCAGAGCACGTCCACGCCGAGCGATTCGATCAGCTCGGCCTTGCGGGCCGGCCCGGTGAGTACCGCCGGATGGCTACCGGGCCGCACCACCTCCGCCGGATGCGGGTCGAAGGTCACCACCACGGACTGGATACCGAGGTCACGGGCCCGCTTGACGGCGTACCCGATGGTTGCCTGATGTCCGCGGTGGATGCCGTCGAACACCCCGATGGTGACCACCGCGCGGCCCCAGCCGCCACCGGCCGCCTCCACTCCCCGCCACCGCTGCATGATGCCTCCCGCCTGTGCCGCCAAGGTTTGCCCAACCGGGTGACCGGCCGGGTTCGATGCTGTCACGCCGGCGCGAGCACGATCTCCGCGCGGGCCCGGCCGTCGCGTTCCGACACCACCGCGAGCAGTTCGCCGTCCGGGGCGTAGACCGCGTACGGCCCGGGCCGGCCGACCGGCGTTATCGGGCCACCGTGGCCGAGCACCCGGGCCTCCTCCGCGCCGACCTCTCGGCTGGTGAGGAGCCGACCGGCGGCGGCCGCCAGGGGCAACTGCACCACCTCCGGTGCCCGCTGCTCAAGCTCGGCCAGGGTGGCGGCTTCGGCCGCCGTGAACCCGCCGACCGCGGTCCGGCGCAGCGCGGTGAGGTGCCCACCGACGCCCAGCGCGGCTCCCAGGTCCCGGGCGATGGCCCGGATGTACGTGCCGGACGAGCAGGCCACCTCGACGTCGACGTCGACGCTGCCGTCGGTCGGCGGGTGGACGGCGACCGCGTCGAGGCGGGAGATGGTCACCCGGCGGGCGGCCAGCTCGACCTGCTCACCGGAGCGGACCCGCCGGTACGCCCGCTGCCCGTTGATTTTGATTGCGCTCACGGCGCTGGGCACCTGGTCGATCTCCCCGGTCAGCGCGGCCAGGCCGGCCCGGATCCGCTCCTCGGTGACACCGTCCACCGGCGACCGGTCGGTGACCTCCCCCTCGGCGTCGTCGGTCACCGTCGACACGCCGAGCCGGATGGTGGCCGTGTAGGTCTTGCCGACGCCGATCACGTAGGTGAGCAGCCGGGTGGCCCGGTTCACCGCAACCACCAGCACGCCGGTCGCCATCGGATCCAGGGTGCCGCCGTGGCCCACCCGCCGGGTGCCGGCCAGCCGCCGGATCCGGGCGACGACGTCGTGCGAGGTCATCCCGGCCGGCTTGTCGACCACGATCAGTCCGTGCGTACTCACGACTGCCAAGCCTGCCAGATCCCGATGCGCCGTGGCGATCAGGTCCGGCCCGCTGACGGACGCGGCGATCAGGTCCGGCCCGCTGACGGACGCGGCGATCAGGTCCGGCCGGCCGGCACGCCGAGCACCGTCCACCGCGGCGACTTCAGCCGGTGGACCAGCCCGACCAGCCGGACCAGCATGAACACCGCCAGCCCGGCCCAGATACCGGCCAGACCGAGGTCGAGCAGGTAGCCGGCCCAGATGACCGGCAGGAATCCGCCGAGCGCGCCACCGATCGTGAGGTCACGCAGGTAACGCAGATCACCCGCCCCGATGAAGACCCCGTCGAGAGCGAAGACCACCCCGGCTACCGGCTGCAGCGCCACGAACCACGGCCAGATGACCATCGCCTGGTCGTGCACCCCGGGGTCGGGGCTGAACCAGCCGGGAATCACCGGGGCACCGATGGCGAACAGCACCGCGAACCCGACGCCGGCAACGGCACCGAACAGCACCAGCCGGCGGGCGAGCAGCCGGGCGCCCGCCGCGTCTCCGGCGCCCAGCGCCGCGCCGACCAGCGACTGCCCGGCGATCGCCAGCGCGTCCATCGCCAGTGCGGTGAAGAACCACAACTGGATGGCGATCTGGTGGGCACCGACCTGGATGGTGCCGTACCGGGCCGCGACCGCGGTGGCGGACAGGAAGCTCACCTGGAACGCGGCGCCTCGGATCAGCAGGTCACGTCCGACAGTGAGGTGGGTCAGCAAGAGGCGCGGCCGGGGACGCAGCGGTGCCCCGGCCGTCACCAGCGCCCGGACGAAGAGCAGACCCCCCAGGGTCTGCGCGAAGACGTTGGCCACCGCCGATCCGGTCAGCCCCAGACCCAGCGGGTATACCAGCACCGGGCAGAGCGCAGCGGAGACGATATTGGCCGTCAGCACGTACCGCACCGGACGGCGGGTTTCCTGCACCCCGCGCATCCAGCCGTTGCCAGCGGCGGCCAGCAGCAGACCCGGCGCGCCCCAGGCAGCGATCCGCAGCCACTGCTCGGCGGCGTCGGCGACCGGGCTGTGCTGCCCGGCGAGCCCAGCGGTGATCGGACCGGCCAGGATCTGCAGCGCCACGGCGAGCAGCAGTCCGGCGAAAGCCCCGAGCCAGGACGCCTGGACTCCCTCGGCCAGGGCGGCGGTCCGGTCGCCGGCGCCGTAACGGCGGGCGGCGCGGCCGGTGGTGCCGTACGCCGCGACGGTGCCGAGCCAGGCGGCGACCGACATCACGGTGCCGCCCACCGCGACGGCGGCGAGGGCCACCGGCCCGAGACGGCCGACGACGGCGGTGTCGACGAGGACGTAGATCGGCTCGGCCGCCAGCACGACAAAGGCGGGCAGTGCCAGGCGCACGATCCGTCGGGTGGACGCCGACTGTGGTTCGGACCCCGGGCCTGGTTCGGACCCCAGGCCTGACGGTGGAGATGGGGGCGCCGTGCGGGAGGTGGCCATCGAGGTACAGCCTGACAGCCGATTGGTAAGGAGTGCTATTGCCTGGGTCACTTACCTAGGCGAATCACCGCACGCCGAGGCGACGGCACCGGCCCAGGCCGCGCGGTTTCGTGCGGCGGCGCGGCCGGCGGCGACCCCACAGACGTTACTGGCGGGTATCCATTGACATCTGCAATGCCCGCCGGGCCTGCTCGCGCGCTTCGTCGGCGGATTCGGGCTTGGGCTTGCTGGGCATGACGCCACGACCTTCCCACAGGTTGACACCGGATGCCGACGACGACACTTCCGGGATCACCGGGGCCGTGACCAGGCAGACGAGCGGCGGGCAGGTGTGGCCCGCACCACACCCAAGTTATCGTTCAGGTCCACATCCTGCGCACTGTTCCCAGAATGCGAGAGGATCATATTTGGCCACGTCGATCACCGCGCGAAGAAGTGCCACCCGACCCACCACCAGAAACCAAAGACCCCGATCCGACCAACCGGCACCCTGCCCACCTCGTACTGCATCACGTACGCGCAGACGTCACCGAACGTCGGAATCCGCGAGCCCGGCCGCCGGGCGAGCAGCTCCAGCACCCCGAACAGCGCCAGCGCGACGACGAAACCGCCGATCACCGACGCCCGAACGGCGCTCATCGCCGCACCAGCACCCAGAACGCGGCCAGCCAGCCGAAGTACGCCGCCGACCGGGCCACCTGACCGTCCAGCACCGGATCGGCCAGCTTGGAAAAGGTCGGGAAGTCGTCGGTCGAGCCCATCGCGAACGTGGCACCCTCAACGACGGTGAAAATCGCGACCGGCACGATCCACCACACCGCACCGTCACCGAGTCGACGCGGGGTCGGCCGCCGTGGCGCCCGGTGCGACAGACCGAACCAGATCAGCGCCCCGCCGGTGCCGATGGCGTACAGGTTCGCCGCCGTCGAGAACGACGGCAACTGCCCGCCCACCAGCGACAGCACGGCAATGACCGGGATCGAGACGACCGGTCGGTCCCAGGCCCGCGGCACCTCCGCAGTGAGCTCAGACGACTGCTCCATCACTCGATTGTCCCTGGTCGGTGACGACGAGTGAAGTGTCTATGCGGGCGGTCGAGGCTCGGTTGGCGAGATCCGGCACCCGTGGACATCGGCCCGCGCCCGGGTCAGCGTCGAGGTCACTCAGCCAAGCTGGGCGCGGATGGCGGCGATGACCTCGTCGGCGCTGCCGACGCCGGTGAAGCCGGCGGCGAGCCGATGCCCACCACCGCCGAGCGCCACCGCCACCGCACTCACGTCGACTCCGCCCTTGCTGCGCATCGAGACCGCCCAGCCGGTCTCGCTCACCTGCTTGAGCACGCAGCTCACGTCCGCCTCGACCGTGCACCGGACCGAATCGATCAACGCCTCAAACACGTACGGCGGCTGGTCGTAACGTTGCAGATCGGCCAGGGTCGCATGGGTCCAGACAAGACCCTGGCCGCCGGCTGCCGCCAGCTCCAGGACGCTACGTTGCAGCACCGCACCGAAGAGCTGGACCGCCCCGAAGGGTCGGCTGTCGAAGACCCGCCGGGAGACCTCGGCCGGGCTGACGCCGGTGGCCAGCAACCGGGCGGCGAACTGGTGCACCGCCGGGGTGGTCATGTCGAACCGGAACGAACCGGTGTCGGTGATCAGCGCGATGTAGAGACACTCGGCGATTTCCCGGTCCAGCGGTACGCCGAGCTGGCCGAGCAACTGGTCGACCACCACCGAGGTGGCCGCCGCGGTCGGGTCCACGAGATGGATACCGCCGAACCGGGTGTTGGAGGCATGATGGTCGACCACGATCGCCGTCCGGGCCGTCATCCGATCGGCGAGGGTGTCCAGCCGGGACGCGCTCGCGACGTCGAAGCAGAGCGCCAGGTCCGGATCGGCCCACGCCTTGTCCGGCTGGACCAGCAGGTGGGAGCCAGGCATTCCGCGCAGGGACGGCGGCAGCTCCTGATCGCCGGGAAACGTGGCCTGCACCGCGCAGCCGCCGAGCCGGGTCAGGCCCAGCCCGAAGCCGAGCATGCTGCCGAGCGCGTCACCGTCGGGATTGACGTGGCACAGCAGCAGGACCCTCCCGCCGGGCGGGACCGCACGGACTGCGGCGACCGCGGCCGCCCACTCGTCCCCGGTCGGCCCGGCCGCCTGGCCGGCGGCCGGGCCGACCGGGGACGGAACGCTGATCATCGAGGTCGCCCGTCCGAATGGGGCTGGCCGGACCCGGCTGCCTCGGCGGTCGCCGCGCCCTTCGGGGCCCCCTCCACCGGGTTCTCGTCGTCCGCTGCGTCCTCGTCGTCGTCCGACTCGGCCCGGTACGGCTGGGCGTCACCGGCGTACTCCGCGTTCGCTGCCAGCCGCTGCACCTCGGCGTCGGCGCTGCGGGCAGCGGCGAGTAGATCGTCGATGCGCTTGGCGTGCTCCTGCACGTCGTCGAGGACGAAGGTGAGCGTCGGTGAGTGGCGCAGCCCGAGCGCCTTGCCGACCGTGCTGCGCAGCAGCCCGTTCGCGCTGTCCAACGCTGCCTTGGTGCCGGCCTGGGCGGCGGCGTCACCGAGGACCGTGTAGAAGACCGTTGCGTCGCGCAGATCAGCGGTGATCCGCGCGTCGGTGATGGTGATCATGCCGAGTCTGGGGTCCTTGATCTGGGTACGCACCACCGAAGCCACCAGCTCGCGCACGCGCTCCGCGTGCCTGCGCACCCGCGCCGGGTCCGTCATCTCTACCTCCGCGGTGTCCGGTCAACGTGTCGACCCTACCTGTGCGCCGTACGCCGGACCGGTCGGTGCGCCCGCATGCCGGACCGGTCGGTGTCGTAGATCAGTCGTCGGCACCGTAGAGCCGACGCCGGACGGAGAGCAGCTCGATCTCAGGCCGACCGGCCACCGTCCGTTCGCAGTTGTCCAGCACTTCACGTACGTGCGCCGCGTCGGCCGCTACCACGGCCACCGCGATCTCCGCCCGACCATGCCGGTCGAGCGCGCCGACCTCGGCGGCGGAGACCTCGAAGCGGCGCAGCGCGGCGACGAGCGGGCGCACGTAGGAGCGTTTCGCCTTCAGCGACTGGGAGTCGCCCGGCAGGAGCATGTCGAAGGTCGCGGTTCCGGTGAACATCGTTCCGAAGGATACGCCGTGCCGGGCGGCCCAGGCCGGCACTGGACGCCGACAGGCGGCCCCGAGCCGGTGAGGTACACCGGTCGTGGGCCGCCTGTCGGCGTGCTGCGAGCCTTACGCTACGCGGATCAGGTACGGGCCTTCTCCCGCATCTCGAAGGTCTCGATGATGTCGCCCACCTGGATGTTGTTGTAGTTCCCCAGGGTCAGACCGCATTCGAAGCCCTCCCGGACCTCAGTCGCGTCGTCCTTGAAGCGCTTGAGCGAGCTGATGGTGACGTTGTCCGCCACCACCGCGCCGTCGCGCAGCAACCGGGCCTTGGCGTTGCGTCGGATGATGCCCGACCGGACCATACAGCCGGCGATGTTGCCGATCTTGGACGAACGGAACACGTCGCGGATCTCCGCGCTGCCCAGCTCGACCTCCTCGAACTCCGGCTTGAGCAGGCCCTTGAGCGCCGCATCGATCTCCTCGATGGCCTGGTAGATGACGGTGTAGTACCGGATCTCCACGCCTTCGCGGTCGGCGATTTCCCGGACCTTGTTGGAGGCCCGGACGTTGAAGCCGATGATCGTTGCCGCTTCGGCGGACGCGCTCGCGAGCATCACGTTGCTCTCGGTGATCGCACCCACACCCCGGTCCAGGATCCGCAGCTGGACCTCGTCCGGGATGTCGAGCTTGAACAGCGCGTCCTCCAACGCCTCGACCGAGCCGGAGACATCGCCCTTGAGGATCAGGTTGAGCGAGGTCTTCTCACCCTCCTTGATCTGCTCCATGAGCGTCTCCAGAGTGGCCCGGCCGCGCGAGTTGGCAAAGCTCGCCGCCCGCCGTCGGGCCTGCCGCTGCTCGGCGATCTGCCGCACCGTCCGATCGTCCTGCGCGGCGAGGAAGGTGTCGCCGGCGCTGGGCACTGCGGTGAGGCCGAGCACCAGCACCGGTCGGGCCGGGCCCGCCTCGGCGAGCTGCTTGCCGTTCTCGTCGAGCATGGCCCGGACCCGGCCGTGCGCGCCGCCCGCCACGATCGAGTCGCCGGTACGCAGAGTGCCCTTCTGCACCAGTACGGTCGCCACCGCGCCCCGGCCCTTGTCCAGGTGCGCCTCGATCGCGATGCCCTGCGCCGGGCCGTCGACCGGAGCGGTGAGCTCGAGCGCCGCGTCGGCGGTCAGCAGCACCGCCTCCAGCAGCTGATCGATGCCGGTGCCAGGCTTGGCCGCCACGTTGACGAACATGGTCTCGCCGCCGTACTCCTCGGCGACCAGACCGTACTCGGTCAACTGCTGGCGAACCTTGTCCGGGTTGGCCTCCGGCTTGTCGATCTTGTTGACCGCGACCACGATCGGCACGTCGGCCGCCTTGGCGTGATTCAGCGCCTCGATGGTTTGCGGCATCACTCCGTCGTCGGCCGCGACCACCAGCACCACGATGTCGGTGACCTGCGCACCACGGGCACGCATGGCGGTGAACGCCTCGTGACCCGGGGTGTCGATGAAGGTCAACGCGCGGTCCACCCCGTCGTGCGGCACGTGCACCTGGTAGGCACCAATGTGCTGGGTGATGCCGCCGGCCTCGCCCTCGACCAGGTTGGTCTGCCGGATCGCGTCGAGCAGCTTGGTCTTACCGTGGTCGACGTGGCCCATCACGGTCACCACCGGCGGGCGAGTGACCAGCCGGTCGGAGTCCACCTCGGCGTCGAGGTCGATGTTGAACTGCGCGAGCAGTTCGCGGTCCTCATCCTCGGGGCTGACGATCTGTACGTTGAACCCGAGGTGCTCACCCAGCAACTGCAACGTCTCGTCCGAGCAGGACTGGGTGGCGGTGACCATCTCACCCAGGTTGAACATCTCCTGGACCAGCGACCCCGGATTGGCGTTGATCTTGTCAGCGAAGTCCGACAGCGACGCCCCACGCGACAGCCGTACCGCCTGGCCCTGGCCACGCGGCGCGCCGGAGCTCATCGTCGGCGCGGAGAGGTTGTCGAATTCCTGTCTGCGCTGCTTCTTGGACTTGCGGCCCCTGGTCGGGCGCCCACCCGGCCGGCCGAAGGCACCCGCGGTGCCGCCGCCACGACCACGGCCGCCACCACCGGGCCGACCGCCGCCACCGGCAGGGGCACCACCACGGAAGCCGCCGCCACCGGGACCGCCGCGGTAACCGCCGCCACCGCCGCCGCCACGGTAACCGCCGCCACCGCCGCCGCCAGGGCCGCCACGGTAACCGCCGCCACCGCCGCCGCGACCGCCGCCACCGGGACCACCGGGGCGACCGGCGCCGCCGGGACCACCCGGGCGACCCGGGCGTTGCGACGGCATCGAGGCCGGGCTCGGCCGCGGTGGCATCGACGCCGGACTCGGCCGCGGTGGCATCGACGCCGGGTTGGGCCGCTGCCCGCCACCGGCGGCGGGTCGTTGCCCGCCACCCTGGCTGATGCCGAACGGATTGTTGCCGCCCCGCGCCGGCGGGCGGGCACCCGGCCGACCGGGTGCCCCAGGCGACGGCGCACCGGGCGTCGCCGGCCGTCCACCGGCCGAGCGACCGGCTGCCGGGCTACCCGGACGCGGCGGCACCGACCCCGGCCCAGGCTTGGGTCGGGGACCGCCGTCCGCCGGGGGCTCCCGCCGGCCGGTGTCCCGCTGCTTCGCCGCCTGCTGGGCGGCCTTGACGTTGGCCTCCTGCTCGGCCTTGAGCGCTGCCGCCCGCGCTTCGGCGGCGGCCACCTCGATGTCGTGCGCACTCGCTGGCTTGGCCACCGGGGCCGCCGACGGCGGCGGACCGGGCACCGGGCCCTTGGGGCGCATCGACGAGGGCGCCGCCGGCCGGCGCGGTGGCGCCGGCTTGGCGGAGACTCTCGGCTCGGTGCTGTTCGTCGGCGACGCGGCCGGTCGGGCCGGTGCCGTCGGTGACGACGACTGGGACGCCGCCGCGAACGCACCACGGAGGCGCCGGGCGACGGGTGCTTCCACCGTGCTCGACGCGGATTTCACGAACTCGCCCATCTCCTTGAGCTTGGCGAGAACGGTCTTGCTTTCGACCCCGAGCTCTTTGGCGAGCTCGTGTACGCGGGCCTTGCCTGCCACTGCACTCCTCACTCCGAGGTCGTGCGGGCAGCACCCGCAGCGACCTCACTCGTGCACTAGAAGCCTGCTCATTGCTGGGACTTCATCGTGTGCTCATGTCGGTCGTCCTACCTTGCTGTGCGACCCTCGTCCGGCCGGATGACCGGACGTAGCGGTTGACGTGCTGATGTACTCGGCCAGCTCGCCGGTGTCGACGACACCGGACACTCGCAGCGCCCGCCCGAAGGCGCGACGCCGCTGCGCCAGCTCCAGACATGCCGGATCGGGATGCAGGTGCGCACCCCGCCCCGGCAGACCACGGATCGGATCAGGTCGCAGGCGCGACACGTCCTCGCCTCCAACTACGACGACCCGTAGCAGCTCGTGAACCGGTGCACGTCGTCGGCAGCCCACACAGGTGCGCACCGGCAACGCACGTCGTACCACGAGAAAAGTCTACCCCGACGCGCCAGAGACCGCGCCGCCCGGTTCCGGGGCCGGATCCCGACCGGCGGAACCGGCCTCGGTGTCCGGCCGGATGTCGATCCGCCAGCCGGTCAGTCGGGCAGCAAGCCGGGCATTCTGCCCTTCCCTGCCGATGGCCAGCGAGAGCTGGAAGTCCGGCACCGTCACCCGGGCGGTACGGGTGGCCGCGTCGACCACCTCGACCCGCAACGCCTTCGCCGGCGACAGCGCGTTGCCCACGAAAGCGGCCGGGTCGTCGGACCAGTCGATGATGTCGATCTTCTCGCCGTGCAGTTCGCTCATCACCGCCCGCACCCGCTGGCCCATCGGACCGATGCAGGCGCCCTTGGCGTTGACCCCGGAAGCGGTCGACCGTACCGCGATCTTGGTCCGGTGGCCCGCTTCACGGGCGATCGCCGCGATCTCCACGGTGCCGTCGGCAATCTCTGGGACCTCCAGCGCGAACAGCCGCTTGACCAGATTGGGGTGGGACCGGGAAAGGGTGATCTGCGGCCCTCGGAACCCCTTGGCAACGTGCACCACCACGCACCGGATCCGCTGGCCGTGCGGGTAGGTCTCGCCCGGCACCTGCTCTGCGGCCGGCAGCACCGCTTCCAGCTTGCCCAGGTCGACGGTGACGATTCCCTTCTCGGTACGGGCCTCATGGGCCTGGATCACTCCGGTGACGAGGTCACCGTCGCGCCCGGCGTACTCCCCGAAGTGAACTTCGTCGGTCGCTTCCCGCAACCGCTGCAGAATCACCTGTTTGGCGGTCATCGCGGCAATCCGCCCGAAACCATGCGGTGTGTCGTCCCACTCGCGCAGCACCGCGCCCTCGGCGTCGAGATCCTGGGCGTAGACCAGCGCCATCCCGCTGCGCCGGTCGATCTCGACCCGGGCATGGGTCTGCGCACCCTCGGTGTGCCGGTACGCGGTCAGCAACGCGGCCTCGATCGCCGCGAGAATCGTGTCGAACGGGATCTCCCGCTCGCGCTCCAGTGCGCGCAGCGCCGCGAGGTCGATGTTCACCTCTCCTCGTCCTCCACTTCGTCGTCGTCGGACGGGTCGTCGACATCCGCCGGGTCATCGTCGACGACCTCGTCGAGGCGGTTGAACTCCACCTGGACCCGCCCGGGGCCGAGGTCGTCGTAGGGCCACCGTTGGACGCCACCGTCGACGTCCAACTGCACCGATTCGTCGTCGGCGGTAACGATCCGGCCGGTCACCTGGCGCTGGGCCGCGGTCACCCGCACCAGCCGGCCGGTGTTGCGGCGCCAGTGCCGGGGCAACCGCAGCGGCCGGTCCACGCCGGGCGAGCTGACCTCGAGCTGGTACTCGCCGGCGATCAGCTCCGCACCGGCCACCGACTCGGCCTCGTCCAGGGCCGCCGAGACCGCACGGGACACCTCGGCCATCGAGTCGAGCCCGACACCGCCGTCGGCGTCGACGATCACCCGGACCTGGTGTCGACGACCCACCCGGGAGACCGAGACGTCCTCCAGGTCGAAGCCGGCCGCCCGGACCACCGGCTCGACGATCGCCCGCAACCGGTCGCGCCGGGCCGCAGCTGCGACCTGGGGCCGTTGGGCGCCGTCCGGACGGGGCCGGGGGGTGGCGGCCCGGCGGGCGCGGGAACCGGGTGACCTGCCACCGGCACGGTCACGCTGTGTCATCTCCGCACCCTTCCACCGTTATCTTCTTCGTTGGCCGCTCGAGGCGACACCAGGAGCGCCGTCGGATGTTACTCCGACGCGACTGGGCAGAGCGTAACGCGCGGCCGAGGCGATCGGCCCCCCGGCGCACCGAGGGAAACCGGACACCCGACCGCAAGCCGGCACGGGTAGCCACCAGGACAGCGACGACCACACTGAGTCGCTACTGCAGAACTTTCCGGATAGGCTCGCGCGGGCCGATCCCCGGGAGGCGCGGACCGGCTGCGGCGCCGATGGTGTTGACTGGTCCGGTGTTCGCGAACCAACCAGGCCGGCGGGCGATCGGCAGGACCGCGCACCCGGCCACCGCTGCGGCCGGCCCCTGCAGCCGACGCGGAGTGATCCGGGGTGCCGTCGGTGCCGCGGTCGCCGTCGCCGTCCCGGCCGGGCTGGCCGGGTGCGGCCTGCTCGGCGGTGAGCCGGAGCCCGAGCCGGAACCGGATCCACTGGCCGGACTGCTCGCCGCCACGCTGGACCTGGTGGCGCGGTACGACGCCGCGATGACCGCGCCAGCCGAGCTCGGCCCGCTGCTGGCCCCGGTCGTCGCCACCCACCGGACGCACGCCGAGGAGCTCAGCCGGCTGACCGGGATCGCCCTACCGACCCCGACGACGCCCGCCGCCGGCCCGGGCGGCCAGCCCAGCGCCCCGGGCTCCGCCGTACCGCCGGGCACGGCCACACCGGGAGCTGGCACCTCGGCCTCGCCAGTCGACCGGGCCGCCGCGCTCACCGCGTTGCGGTCCGCAGAGGAGGCCGCCGCAGCCGAGGCCGTCGCGGCGTGCCACACCGCCGCCGCCGACCGGGCCGCGCTACTGGGCTCGATCGCCGCGGCCCGCGCTTGCCACCTCGAGGTGCTCCGATAAACGTGGACCACCGGATCAGAAGGAGCGCCGACCGTGGCTGACGGATGGGAGCAGGCACTCACCGCCGAGTACGCGGCGATCTTCGCCTACGGCGTGCTCGGGGTCCATCTCGCCGGCGACGCCGCTGCCCGGGCACACGACGCCGAGGCCGCCCACCGGGACCGGCGCGACCAGCTGATCCTGCGGGTCGGTGCCGCCGCGCCGCCGGTCGAACCGGCCTATCAACTGCCGTTCCCGGTCACCGACGCGACCAGCGCCCTGCGGCTGGCCGCCGAGGTGGAGGAGCGGGCCGCAGCTGTCTGGCGGGCGGTACTGCCGGTCACCTCGGGCGCGGACCGCGAGGCGGCGCTCACCGCCCTGATCGAGTACGCGGTCCGCGCGACCCGCTGGCGACAGGCGGCCGGCGCCACACCGGCTGTGCCGACCTGGCCGGGCCGGCCCGGCTGAGCGCGACCTGGCCAGTCCATCCCGGCGCAAGCGTGACCGGAACCGCGATTCATGATCCCGGTTGCCGCCCATCTACCCGGTATGCATACTCAGCTGGCATGTCGATCCGCCACGGACTGCTCGCGCTGCTCGACCGGGGCCCGATGCACGGGTACCAGCTCCGGGCGGCCTTCGAGGAGGCCACCGGTGGGGCGTGGTCGCTCAACATCGGACAGGTGTACACCACGCTCGCCAGGCTGCGACGCGACGGGCTGGTGCGTGCGCTGGCGGGCAACGCGGCCGGGCAGCGACCGTTCGCCATTACCGCCGCCGGCCGGGACGCGCTGACCACCTGGTTCAGCAGCCCGGTCGGCCGCGTCGGCCAAGGCCGCGACGAACTGACGGTGAAGATTGCCCTTGCGCTGAGCACGCCAGGGGCGGACGTCCGCGGGGTGGTCGCGGCGCAACGGGCGGCAACCCTGGACGCGGTACGGGAGCTGAACCGTTCCAGAGCGAGGTCGGCCGACGTCGACCGCGTCGGCCGGCTGGTGCTCGACGCGATGCTGTTCCGGGCGGAGGCGGAAATCCGCTGGCTCGACCACTGTGAGACCAGTCTGCTGGGCCCCGGTCCGGTCAGGGCAGGGTAAGGATCTCGAAGCCGTCCTCGGTGACCACGATCGTGTGCTCGAACTGGGCGGTCCACCGGCGGTCCTTGGTGACCACCGTCCAGCCGTCCCGCCACATGTCGTACTCGTGCGTGCCGAGCGTGATCATCGGCTCGACGGTGAACGTCATCCCCGGTTCCATCACGTCCGTGGGTCGTGGACTGTCGTAGTGCGGAACGTACAGCCCGCTGTGGAACGCCTCGCCGATGCCGTGGCCGGTGAAGTCGCGTACCACGCCGTAGCCGAACCGCCGGGCGTAGGACTCGATCACCCGGCCGATCACGTTGATCTGCCGCCCCGGGGCCACCGCCCGGATGCCCCGCATCATCGCCTCGTGGGTCCGCTCGACCAGCAGCTGGGCCTCCTGTGAGACCTCCCCGACGCAGAAGGTCGCATCGGTGTCGCCGTGCACTCCGCCGATGTAGGCGGTCACGTCGACGTTGACGATGTCGCCGTCGGCCAGCACCGTGGAGTCGGGGATGCCGTGGCAGACAACCTCGTTGAGGCTGGTGCAGCAGGATTTGGGGAACCCCTTGTAGCCCAGGGTCGACGGGTAGGCACCGTTGTCACAGAGGAAGTCGTGCACCACCGCGTCGATCTCGTCGGTGGTGACCCCCGGTTTGCAGTGCTCACCGGCGAGCTGCACGGCCCGGGCGGCGAGCCGACCCGCCACCCGCATCCGCTCGATGGTGTCCGGGGACTGGACGTGCGAGCCGCGCCAGGGCGCGGGCTGCTTGCGACCGACGTACTCCGGCCGGGTGATGTGCGCCGGCACCGGCCGCCACGGGGAGATCTTTCCAGGGGTCAGCGGAGCGCGGACGGAGGTCATGCGTCCAGCCTAGCGCCGTCGGTGTCGACCCGACCGGCCGGCGACCGAGCCGCCGCGGACACGCTGAGCGACCGACCGTTTACCACCGAATCTTGCTGGAGCCGCACAGTTGTGCCATCTTTACTTTCGTGGATCAGCAGGGTCCGGAGCAGCTCTTCTCCGCCACCAGTGACCTGGACGGTGACCACCTGACCGTCACGGTCAGCGGCGAGGTGGACATGGCCACCGCCGAGCACATGTACCACGCCGCGATCCACCAGGACGCCGGCAAGGTGACCCTCGATCTGCGTACGGTCTCGTTCTTCGATTCGGCGGCCATCCACGCGCTGCTCCAGCTCACCGACCGTTACCCGCAGGCGCTGACGGTGCTGCCGTCCCGGCAGGTCCGCCGGGTCCTGGACATCTCCGGCCTCGGCGGGCAGCCGTGGCTGGCCGCCGAGGCGATCCGGGACGGCAGCCAGGCCCGGGTGGTCAGTCCGGATCCGGTCGGGGAGCCAGTCGACGGCGCAACGTGACCTCGCTGCCCTGCCCGTCCCGGTCGATCCGCAGTTCGGCCAGGGCGGCGATCAACGCCAGTCCCCGACCGCGGAACCCGGTGTCGGAGGTCTCCCGCCAACCGCCGCTGTCCCGCACGCTTGCGACCAGGTCGTCCCCGTCGATACCGACCTCTAGCCAAATGTCCGGCTGCGCGGGGGTGACCGGGTGCTCGATCGCGTTGGCTGCCGCCTCGGAGATCGCCACGGTCAGATCGAACTGGTCGGTGTCGTCGATCCGGTGCGCGGCAAAGAAGTCCGCCAGCCGTCGACGCAGCAGCGCCAGTGCCCGCGCCTGCGCCGGCAGCCGCATCCTGAGGCGGTCCAGGTCGGTCGCCTCCAGCACCAGCACCGCGACGTCGTCACGGCGGGGCCGGCGGGCCACCCGGCGCAGCAGCCGGTCGGCGAGCTCCTCGACGTGGTCACCGCCGGCTCTGGCGTCGGCCCGGACCTGGTCCAGACCGCCGTCGATGCCCACGGTGCGGTCCTCGATCAGCCCGTCCGTGTAGCAGATCAGTCGGCTGCCGACGTCGAGCCGGTCGGTCGACGTGTCGTAGCGGCTGCCCCGGATCGCCCCGATCGGTGGGCCGAGCGCCCGGTCGTGCAGCAGCCCTACCGTTGCCCCGGCGGCCACCACCGGTGGCGGATGGCCGGCGCTGGCGTAGCGCAGCACACCGCTCGACGGTTCGAACCACAGGCAGACCACGGTAGCGAGGGAACGCCGGCCCATCGTCGTGACCAGCCGGTTCAGCCGGGTGAGGGCGTCACCTGGCGAGAACCCCTCCAGAAGGTACGCCCGCAGCGCGTTGCGTAGCTGGCCCATGGTGGCCGCCGCGTTCACACCCTTGCCGACCACGTCGCCGATCACCAGAACCAGCCGGCCACCGCCGACCTCCACCACGTCGTACCAGTCGCCGCTGACCTCTGCCTCGGCGTTGCCGGGCAGGTAGCGGCTGGCGATCAGCGCGCCGGGCACCCGGGGCAGCGTCTGGGGCAGCAGGCTGTGCTGCAGGGTGCTGGCGATGCGGTGTTCCGCCTCGTACAGCCGGGCGTTGCCCAGCCGCAGCCCGACCATCCGGGCGAATTCCGCCAGCGCCGCCTCGTCGGGGTCCGGGTCGGCGCCGGCGAAGGGCCAGACCGACAGCTCGCCCAGCCGTTCCCCGCCGGCACCGATGAACGGGGTGACCGTCGCCGGGTCGGCGGAGGGCTGGCCGCCACCGTCCGCCTCGTAGCGGGCACCCGGGGCAGTGGCGACCACCTTCGAAGCCCGGACCAGCTGCTGGATGTGCTCGACCGCGACCCGCAGCACCTCGCTGGTGGTCTGCGCGGTGTTGACCGCGACGGCTGCGTCGGCGAGCGCCCGCAGCTGGTAAATGATCCGGCCGCGCAGCTGACCCAGTTCGACGTTGGCCCGCACCCTGGCGACGAGTTCCTGCGCCGCGAACGGCTTGACCAGGTAGTCGTCGGCACCGGCGGACAGGCCCTGCACGGCGGCCTCGGGACCGGCCCGGGCGGAGAGCACGACGATCGGCACATGCCGGGTCCGCCGGTCCGCACGCAACGCCGTGACCAAGCCGAAACCGTCCAGTTCCGGCATCATCACGTCGGTCAGGATCAAATCGAAGGGGGTACGGGTGGCGAGGGCCAGCGCTGCGGCACCGTCGGCCGCGGCGACCACCTGCCAGTGCGGCGCCAGCAACCGGATCACGTGGTCCCGCAGGTCGGCGTTGTCGTCGGCCACCAGGATCCGCCCGACGGGCTGGTCGACCCGTGGCTGCTCGATCACCTCCCGCGCCGGCCCGACGCTCCACCGCTGCGTCTCGGCCAGGTACAACTGTCTGGTGTCGCCGGCCTCGTCGCGCCCGGCCGGGTGTTCAGGGTCCTGGCCGGCCGGCGGGTTCGGCCCGGTGCCGACCGGGATCTCGACGGTGAAGACACTGCCCTGACCGGGTTCGCTGCGGACCGCGACGGTCCCGCCGTGCAGTTGGACGAGTTCACGGACCAGCGCCAACCCGATCCCGGTGCCTTCGTGGCTGCGGGCCCGGGTGCCGGCCACCCGGTGAAACCGTTCGAACAGGTGCGGCAGGTCAGCGGCGGGAACACCGACCCCGGTGTCGGCGACGGTGAGTTCGACCGACGTGTCGAGCGCCCGCAACCGCACGGTGATGGTGCCGTCGAAGGTGAACTTCACCGCGTTGGACAGCAGGTTCAGGACGATTTTCTCCCACAGATCCGGGTCCACCTGCACGGTCCCGGGCAGCGGTGGGCAATGCACGACCAGGTCCAGCCCGGCCCGCTGGGCAGCCGACCGGAACGTGCTGGCCAACCGGTTCGTCAAGTCGGCCAGGTCGACCGGCTGCAGCGCCGCCCGCGCCCGACCGGATTCCAGCCGGGAGAAGTCCAGCACGGTGTTGACCAGCTTGAGCAGGCGCAGGGCATTGCGGTGCATCATCTCGGCCCGCTCGCGATGTGGCACCGGCAGGTCCACGTCGGCGAGTTGGTCCTCGATCGGGCCGAGCAGCAACGTCAGCGGGGTCCGGAACTCGTGACTGACGTTGGCGAAGAAGTCGGTCTTGGCCTGGTCGATCACGGCGAGTTCGGCGGCCCGGGCCCGCTCGTGCAGATAGGCCCGCTGGCTGGTCACCGCACTGGAGATCTGGGTGGTGAGCAGATCCATGAAGTCGCGGTAGTCACTGGTGAACGGCAGGTGCCGGCTGCGGCCGAGGACGAGGGCACCGACCGGTTCGGTCGCCGCGCTGATCGGCAGGACGAGCACCTCCGGCGCCGCCGTGTCCGGTGGTACGGCGACGAAGTCCGCCGCCCGGGCGGTCTGCGCGGTACCGCTGTGCAAGGCGTCCAGCAGCGCGGCCGGGGCGTCGACCGGGCTCGGCTGCGTCGGCGCGGTGACGGTCTGCGCCGCGACGCCGGTGCAGCCGGCGAGCCGTGCGGAGTCCGCGTCCGATCCGAGGTAGAGCAGGGCGAACGGGATGTCGCCGCGGCAGGTGTCGAGCACCTCCAGCACGCCACGGCGCAGGTCGGTCTGGCTCTGCAGGTCGGACAACCGGCTGCCCAGCCCGGCCAAGGTACGAATCCGACGCTCGCCGAGCACCCGTCCGGTGGTCTCGCTGACGATGCAGAAGATACCCCCTACGCTGCCGTCCTCGATCCACAGCGGGTCGTAGGAGACGTCGAAGTAGGTCTGCTCGAGGAAGCCGTGCCGTTCGAGCAGGAACGGATGGTCGGTGCCACGGTAGGCAGCCCCGCTCTCGATCACCCCGGCGAACAGCGGCTCCAGCACATCCCACAGCTCCGACCAGTGCTCGGCGGCGGGTTCACCCAGGGCGGCCGGATGCTTCGCGCCGATGGTGGGCAGGTAGGCGTCGTTGTAGAAGGCACGCAGCTGCGGCCCCCAGTAGAGCACGATCTGGGCCTGCGACGAGAGCATCATGCCAACCGCCTGGCACAGACTGGCCGGCCAACTGTCCAGCGCGCCGAGTGGACTGCGGCTCCAGTCACGCTCCCGGATCAGCCGGTTGGTCTCGCCGGCCCGGTCGAGGGCGGCGGCGAGCAAGGCGGGGACGGCCGGTCGCGGAGCCGGCACCGTCGGGGAGCCGACCGGCCGCTCACCCTCTGTCATCGCTGGCCACCCTCGCTCATCGAACCCGTCACCCGGCCGCCGCCACCGCGTCCATTTGCGGAGTCCCGCAACGTCCGCCGGCCGGGGCGGGCCCGGTCGTGCGGCGTGGGTCGCCTCCTACCCCGGCGCCGCACGAACGTAACGTGTGGTCGACTGGGCGGTGGGGAGAGGGCGGACAAATCGTCGATGCTGGCCGCGTTGCGGGTCGCCCGGTACTCGGCGAGGTCCTCGGCGGTCCGCCGTACCGCAGGAGTCACTGACCCCGCTGCACGTCGACGACGATTACCGCTCGCACCCCGTGTTGACCAAGCGCGTCACCGAGGCACCGGCCAGCGCGGCGAAGCGCCGGTCCGACGGGCACCACCGTGCCGACGCCGTGCAACCGGACGACCAGGGGCGGACCGTCGAAGGCGCAGAACATCACCGTGGTGCGCACCGCCGATGTCTGGAGGCGGTCCGGCGCGGTCTGTCACCGGACCGCCTGGCCGGGACGTCATGCCGGGTACGGGCGCCGAACCGACGCCCGGCGGACATAGCCAGCGGAACCGGAGAGGGCGGTCACCGTGGCAGGTGAGATGAGGCGACTGCTGGAACAGGAGCTGGCCGCGCGGCCGGCCCCACCGATCGGGGATCTCGTCGCCGAGTCGGTGCGCCTGGGGCGGCGACGCCGCCGCAACCGACGGGCGGCCAGCGTCGGTACCGCCGCCGCCCTGGCGACGGGTGCCGTACTGCTGGCCCCGACGGTGGTGGGGGTCGGGCTGCCGGTGCCGGGCGGTGGACCGCCCGACGTCGGTGCGCCGGGCGTCGGTCAGCCGGCGGCACCGGCCGGATCGGTCACCCCCGACGCGAAATTGGCCGAGGCGACGAGCATCGCACCTGTGCCGCCGGCCACCGGCGAGCCGACGGTCCGGTCCGGATGTGACGTCAACGGCGGCACGGCCACGGTCACCGCGCTGCCGGCCGCGCCCACCGAGGTGGCCAACTGTCCGGTCGCCGTGTGGGGCCTCGACATCCCGCCGGCCGCCATCGGCGACACCACACCGGTCACCGCAGAGGGTGCGCTGGAACTGCTCACCCGGCTGCTGCCGGCCGGCCGAATCAGCGGGTACGCCAAGGGCAACCCGGCCGGGTCGGCTGGCGTGGCCGTGCAGCTCCAGTTGGACCGGGGAGACGGCCCCCTGCTGATCCGGTTCTCGGTGTCGGCCGACCAGTTGCCGGACGACGCGCTGGCGGCGAGCTGCGCCGCCGGCCGGATCTGCTACCCACTGGCCGACGGCGGCACGGTGATCTTCGATGATGTCTCCGACACTTGCCTCGGTGGCCGCTCGGTGCGGTACCACCGAACCGACGGCACCCTGATCCGGCTGGATCTGGCCCGATGCCGCAGTGGCCCGGCCCGGAGCACTCCGCTACCGACGGCGTTGACCAACCAGGAGGCCCTCGCCGTCGTCCTCGATCCGCGCTGGGGTGGCCGGCTGCCAGCGGACCTGGTACGCGAAGGCGGCGCCAGATTCGGCGACCTGCCCGTCGCCGACACCCGCTGACCGGCACCCGCTGACCTGCCGGCCCGGTCGCCCGCACTACTGTTAACCGATGGCTCGTCTGTCGCCAGGTGACCACCGTCCAGAGCGGGACCGTGACCCAGCGGGTCGGCCACGCAACTCCCGGCCGCGCGACGAGCTGGGTCGGCCGTTGCCGCCGGGCGCGTCGGGCGTACCGACCATGCCCGACGACCTGGCACTCACGCCGCACGACGCGCTCGACGAGGCGCAGCGGCTGCTCGACGCTGGCCGGCCGTTCCACGCCCACGAGGTGCTGGAGTCGGCCTGGAAGGCGGCACCGCCGGTGGAGCGTGAGTTCTGGCGCGGGCTGGCGCAGTTGGCGGTCGGGCTCACCCACGCGCGGCGGGGCAACCTGGCCGGCGCGGCGCGGCTGCTGGCCAGGGCCGCAGACCGGATCGCGCCGTACGCCGGGCAGCGGCCGTACGGCGTACCCGTGCCGGATCTGGTGCGGTTCGGCCGGGACACGGCCGACCGGCTCGCCCACGACGCGGCTGTCGACCTCACTGTCCGGCTACGGGCCGATCCGGGCCACGCGACAGCCGCTCAGTGATCTCCCCGGCTGGCACCGGACGGCCGAAATGCCAGCCCTGGGCCTGGTCGCAGCCGAGTGCCACCAGCCGGTCCGCCTGTTCACCGGTCTCCACCGCCTCGGCGGTGACTGTCAGGTTGAGCGCGTGGGCCAGCCGGACCAGCGCGTCGACGATCCGCTCGTCGCGGTCGCCCTCCGGACCGGCGACCCGCATCCCTTCCACGAAGGGACCGGCGAGTTTGAGCACGTGGATCGGCATCCGCCGCAGGTAGGCGAGGTTGGAGTAGCCGGTGCCGAAGTCGTCGATGGCCAACCGGACACCGAGCGTGGCCAGCCGGCGCAGCGCCGGCAGTGGCTCACCACCGGTGGCCATCACCGCACTCTCGGTCAGCTCCAGCTGCAGCAGCTCCGGTGGCAGACCGGTCCGGGTGAGCACCCCGGCCACCTCCCCGACGAGCTGCGGGTCGCTGACCTGGCGGGCAGAGATGTTGACGCTGACCACGATCGGCGCCTGTGGGTGCTCGGCCCGCCACCGGCTGGCCTGCCGGCACGCCTGTTCCAGCACCCACCGGCCGAGCCGGACGATCAGCCCGGTCTCCTCGGCGAGAGCGACGAACCGGTCCGGCCCGAGCCGACCTAGAATCGGATGCTGCCAGCGGATCAGCGCCTCGACGGCGGAGACCGTCCGGTCGGACAGCCGGGTGATCGGCTGGTATTCGACGACGAACTCGCCGCTGTCCAGCGCGGCCGGCAACGCGGCGGCGAGCGCCGAACGGGTCACGTCGCGCGCACCCCGTACCGGGTCGAAGACCGCCCACCGGCCTCGCCCGTCGGCCTTGGCCCAGTACAGGGTGGTGTCCGCGGCCTTCATCACCTCGGTGGGGGTCGTGCCGGCCGTGGGCGAGGCGACGACCCCGATGCTCGCCGACACGGTCAACTGGTGCCCGTCGACCTGGATCGGAGCGGCCAGCGCGGCCAGCGCGGCCTGGGCGACGTCGACCAGTTGCGACGTGCCGGTGCAGCGGGTCACCAGGATCACGAACTCGTCGCCGCCCATCCGGGCGACCAGGTGCCCGCAGTCGGCAGCGCTGTCGGCGAGCCGCCGCGCCACCACGGCGAGCAACTGGTCGCCGACGTCGTGACCGAGCCCGTCGTTGATCGACTTGAACCCGTCGAGATCCAGGAAGCACACGCCGACCTGCCCGCCCGGGTCGGCCATCGCCTCAGCGAGCCGGTCGAAGAAGAGCACCCGGTTCGGCAGCCTGGTCAGCGGGTCGTGCTCGGCCTGGAAACGCAGCCGCTCCTGCAGCTCGTACCGGTCGGTGATGTCCTCGACCATCGCGACGGTGAACCGGGGTCGGCCGTCGTCGTGCCGGATCAGCGACACCGCGAGGTCCGTCCAGATCGGTGCGCCGTCCTTGCGGTAGTAGCGCTTCTCCACCCGGGCGCGGTCGTGCTTGCCCTCGATGAGGTCAAGGTAGAACTGGTACATGCCGGGCGCGTCGTCTGGGTGGAACAGCTGCCCGACGTTGATTTCCCGCAGTTCCGCGATGGTGTAGCCGAGCATGTCGGCGAACGCCTGGTTGACATCGATGATCCGCCCGTCGAGGTCGGCCAGCCCGATGCCGATCGCCGCGCCGGTGAATACCGCCCGGAACCGGACCTCGCTGTCCCGCAGCGCCTGCTCGGCAGCGTCCCGGGCGGACCAGGCCGCCTGCCGGATGATGGACTGCTGCGCGAAGGTCCGGTTGCGCAGCGCCCGAGCGTACCCCTCGGCGAGCGCGCCCTGCAGGTGGGTGGTCCGTTCCCGGGCCGGTGCCGACGTCGCCAGCTGCGGCAGCACCAGCGGCAGAAAGTCCTCGCCGAGGGCCTGGATGGTCCAGCCCAGCACGGCGGGTTCGGTCAGGTGGCCCTCCACCAGCCAGCGCCCGACATCCCGGCCGGCCTGGCCGTCGAACGTCCCGGCCAGCACCGCCGCGGCCAGCCGCAGCGTGTGCCCGTGCAGGATGTCGGCGCTCTCGGCAAAGCTCAGCGGCAGATAGCCGAGCCCGGCGGCGGCCGCCGCCCAGTTCCGGGCGAAGCGGCGCACACCCTCGGGATCGGCACCGCCATCGCCCGTCTCGGACGTCGCCATGGTCAGACCGCGGCGGCGTCCAGGCGGGCAACGCCGCCGAAGGCACCGAACCGCTCCGGGTGTGCGTCCAATTCGGCGTCCGGGTCCGGCCGCCACAGTGGCAGATGGACGACTCCCGGGTCGACGATGGTGAAGTCACCGAACATCGCGGTCACCTCCGCCCGCGAGCGCAACGTGATCTCGGTGTCGGTCCTGGCCGACAACCGCTGCGCGGCCAGTACCTCCGGCGGCTGGTCCTCGTAGGTTGCGTGGGAGATGACCAGGTAGCTGCCGACCGCCGCGGTCGCCCGCAGCCGCCGAAGGATGCCCTGGGGGTCGTCGGCGTCGGGCACGAAGTGCGCCACCCCGGCGAGCAGGATGCCGACCGGTCGGGCGAAGTCGATCAGGCCGGTCGCGGCGGCCTGCGCACAGATTGCCTCCGGTGCACGCAGATCGGCCTGCAGGACCACGGCCCGCCCGACTTCAGCCAGGATGCTCCGACTGTGTGCCACGGCCACCGGATCGATGTCCACGTAGACCACGGTGGCCGCCGGGTTGACCGCGTGGGCCACCTCGTGAACGTTGCCCACCGTCGGAATTCCTGAGCCGATGTCCAGGAACTGGTCGACGCCGTCGGCGAGCAGCGTCCGGACCGCCCGACGCAGGAACGCCCGGCCGGCCCGCATGGTCTCCGCCAGGTGCGGCGTCATCGCGGCGATCTGCTCGGCGAGTTGACGGTCCACGTCGAAGTTGTGGGCCCCGCCGAGGAAGTAGTCGTAGACCCGCGCGGCGCTGGGGCGGCTCAGGTCTACTCCGGCCGGGACTCCACTGGCCTGCTCCGCCATCCTGCCTCCAGCTCGTTCGCGATGTCCGCGTCGGCCCTGGCGTGACGGGCGGGTCGGCACGGGCACCAGCCGGCCGCACCGGGCGCCGGCCCATGCTAACGCCACGACGGTGGAATGTGCACCGTTGGCAGGTTCACGACATTGCCCGAATCCGGCCCGACACCCGACCACCGGATCGGCAGACCGGCACTATCTCAGCTGGCCGACTCGAGCAGTAGCGAAATGCCCTGCCCGACCCCGATGCACATCGTGCACAGCGCCCGGTCGGCGTCGCGGACCCCGAGTTCCAGCGCGGCGGTCAGCGCCAGCCGCGCCCCGCTGGCCCCGAGCGGGTGCCCGAGGGCGATCGCCCCGCCGTTCGGGTTGACGTGCTCCGCCTCGGTTGGCAGGCCCAGCTCCCGCAGCACCGCCACCGCCTGCGCGGCGAACGCCTCGTTGAGCTCCACGACGTCCACTTCGGACAGATCGACGCCCAGTCGACCGAGCAACCGGCGGGTGGCCGGTACCGGCCCGATGCCCATCACCCGGGGCTCGACGCCAGCGGTGGCCGCGCCGGCCACCCGGGCCAGCGGGGTGAGACCGCACCGCCGGACGGCCGCGTCACTGGCCACCAGCAGCGCGACCGCGCCATCGTTGACCCCGGAGGAGTTGCCGGCGGTCACCGTGCCGCCGGAGCGGAACGGCGTCGGCAGGGCGGCCAGCTTCTCCAGCGACGTCTGCCGGGGGTGTTCGTCGACCGAAACGGTCAGCGTGCTCTTACGGCCCTGCGGCACCTCGATCGGCACGATCTCGGTCGCCAACCGGCCGCTCGCCTGGGCCTGGGCGGCCCGCTGCTGGGACCGCAGCGCGAAGGCGTCCTGCGCGGCCCGGTCCACGCCGTACTCGGCGGCCACGTTCTCCGCTGTCTCCGGCATCGAGTCGGTGCCCCAGCCGGCCCGCATCAGCGGGTTGACCAGCCGCCAGCCGATGGTGGTGTCGTGGATCTCCGCGGTGCGCGCGTACGCCGTGGCCGCCTTCGGCAGCACGAACGGCGCCCGGCTCATGCTCTCCACCCCGCCGGCGACGACCAGGTCCGCCTCGCCGGCGACCACCGAGCGGGCGGCGATCGCCACCGCGTCCAGCCCGGAACCGCAGAGCCGGTTCACCGTGGTGCCGCTGGTCCGGGTCGGCAGGCCGGCCAGCAGCGCCGCCATCCGGGCCACGTTGCGGTTGTCCTCGCCGGCCTGGTTGGCGCAGCCGAGCACCACGTCGTCGACGGCGTCCCAGTCGACCGAGGGGTGCCGGGCGACGAGTTCGCGGATCACGTGGGCGGCCAGGTCGTCCGGACGCACCGGGGCGAGCGCCCCGGCGTAGCGGCCGAACGGCGTGCGCACTCCGGCGACGAGATAGGCCACGGGCATCTCGGTCCTCCTCGGAAGGGCGGGAAGGGTCAGGGCCGGCCGGCCTGGGCGGGTGGTCGCTGCCCCCGCTTGGCCGCCTGGATCTGCTCGTAGACGTGCCCGCGCAGCTGGGTGAAGCGCGGCTCGGCGCGGGTGTGCAGTTGGTCGCGGGTGTCCGGCAGGTCGATCCGCAGGCTCTCCTGCACCACGGTCGGCGACGAGGACAGGATCAGCACCCGCTGCCCCAGGTAGACCGCCTCGTCGATGTCGTGAGTGACGAACAGGATGGTCACCCCGAGCCGCTGCCACAGCTGGCGGATCAGGTCCTCCAGGTCCGCGCGGGTCTGGGCGTCGACCGCCGCGAACGGCTCGTCCATCAACAGCACATCCGGCTGGTACGCGACCGCGCGGGCGATCGCCACCCGCTGCTGCATGCCACCGGACAGCTGCCACGGGTAGGCGTTGTGGGTGTCGGCCAGACCGACGGCGGCCAGCGCCTCGTCGACCAGTTCCCGGCGCTTGCCCCGGGCGATGCGCTTCTGCCGCAGCGGCAGCTCGACGTTGTCCCGCACGCTCATCCACGGGAACAGGCTGCGCCCGTACTCCTGGAAGACGACCGCCATGCCGGGCGGCGGCCCGGTGATCGGCCGGCCGCGCAGCCGGACCTCGCCGGAGGTTGCCGGCAGCAGCCCGGCCATGCACTTGAGCAGGGTGGTCTTGCCGCAGCCGGAGGGGCCGACCAGGCAGACCAGGTCGCCGTCGTCGATGGTGAAGGTGAGGTCGCGCACCGCCTCGACCTGGCGTTGCCGCCCGTCGTAGACCTTGCGCAGGCCCTGGACATCGAGCATGGGCTCGTTACCTCTCTATCCTTTCCGGCGCCGCCACGCGGGCAGCCGAGCCGGGCAGCGGGTCAAGAGCTGCGCTGCGCCTGGCGCAGGCCGTGGTACCAGGCCAACGCCCGCATCTCGACGAAGCGGAAGAGCACCGACAGGGCGAAGCCGAGCAGACCGAGCAGCAGGATGCCGGTCCACATCTGCGGGATCGCGAAGGTGCGCTGGAACTGCACGATGGTGAACCCGAGACCGTTGCTGGCCGCGAACATCTCGCTGATCACCATCAGGATGATGCCGATCGACAGAGCCTGGCGCATGCCGGCGGCGATCTGCGGGCTGGCCGCCGGCAGCACCAGGTGCCGCAGCCGGGCCGGACCGGTCAGGCCGTAGGAGCGGGCCGTGTCGGAGAGCACCTCGTCGGTGGCGCGCACGCCCTCGACGGTGTTGAGCAGGATCGGCCATACGCAGCCGGCCGCGATCACCACGATCTTCATGGTGTTCTCGATGCCGGCGAAAAGCATGATGATCGGCACCAGCACCGGCGGCGGGATGGCCCGGAAGAACTCAAGTACCGGTTCCAGCGTGGCCCGCACGGTGCGGATGCTGCCGACCAGTACGCCCAGCGCGACGCCGACGAGCACCGCCACCGCGTAACCGGCGGCCAGCCGCAGCAGGCTGGGCAGCACGTCGGCACGTAGGCGCTCGACGGTCCAGGTCTCGGCGAAGGTGCCGAGGATCTTACTCAGCGGCGGCGCGTAGAAGCTGGTGCTACCCGCGCTGCTGAACCACCAGACGGCGAACAGTACGGCCGGCAGCGCGACGACCAGCCCGGCCCGCTTCAACACCCCGGTCACACTCACACGATCACCTCGCCGCGCATCGACTGGTGCCAGGACAGTGCCCGCCGCTCGACCGCCCGGGCGATCAGATTGATCCCGACGCCGAGCAGTCCGGTGACCACCACCAGGGCGTACATCAGGTCGACGGCGCCGGAGGTCTGCGCGACGGCGATCCGGTTGCCCAGCCCGGGTGCGCCGATGACCAGCTCTGCGGTGATCGCCAGCACCAGGGCGACCGCGGCGGCGAGCCGCACGCCCGTCATCACGTACGGCAACGAGGTCGGCCAGATGACGTGGCGAATCCGGGCCCAGCGGCCGAGGCCGTAGCTGCGGGCGGTCTCGTCGGCGACCGGATCGACGTCCTGTACGCCGTACAGGACCTGGACCAGCACCTGCCAGAACGCCGCGTAGACGACCAGGAGCAGGGTCGATTCGAGGCCGGTACCGTAGAGCAGCACGGCGAGCGGGATCAGCGCGACCGACGGGATCGGCCGCAGGAACTCGATCGTCGAGGCGGTGACCGCGCGCAGCGCCGGCACCGAACCGATCAGCACGCCGAGGACGATGCCGGCGCTGACCGCGATGGCCAGGCCGATCGCCCAGCCGGTCAGCGTGTCACCGAGCGCCGACCAGAAGGCACCGTCGCCGAGCAGCTCGACCAGGGCGGCGAGGATCTCGGTGGCCGGCGGCAGGTAGCGCGCCGAGACGAGCGGGGTCGACGGGAGGACCTGCACCAGGACCAGCAGACCGGCCAGACCGGCGACGCCGAACAGCGCCGTCGGCGGCCGACGGCGCCGGCTCGGTGCGGCCCGGCGGGCTGCTGCTGACGTGCCCCGGTCGGGGCCGGCTCCGCCGGCCCCGACCGGGGCGTTGTCGACCGCTGTCACGGCAGCAGCGCGTCCAGGTCGGGCTCGGCATCGAAGACACTGTCGGCGAGTCCGAGTTCGGCCACCCGCTCGATCGACGCCCGGTTGATCTCGGCCGGCCACATCGGCAGCGTCATCGCGTCCAGGATCGCCTGGTCGATGTCGGTGTAGCTACGCAGCACGGTGCGCACCTCGTCGGGGTGGGCGTTGGCGTAGGACAGCGACTCGGCCATCGCCTCCTGGAAGTTCTCGACCAGCTCGGGGTTCTCCTGGGCGAGCTTGGTGCTGGTGAAGTAGACCGCGACGGTCAGGTTCGGGGCGGTGTCGACGAAGTTCCAGGCGACGACCCGGCCACCGGCGTCCTTGGCGATGGCGAGCGACGGCTCGACCATCCAGGCGGCGTCGACGTCGCCGTTGGCGACGGCGGCCGGCATCTGCGGGAAGGCCATCTCGACGAACTCGATGTCGTCCGGGTTGCCGCCGGCCTTGCGCACCGACTCGCGGACGCTGGTGTCGCCGATGTTCTTCAGCGTGTTCACCGCGACCTTCTTGCCGGCCAGTTCGGCGGCGGTCTGGATCGGGCTGTCCTCGCGGACCACCACGCCGCCGAAGTCGGCCTCGGGGTTTCCGGTCGAGGCCACGCCGTTGGCGACGATCTGCACCGGCACGTCACGGGTCTGCGCGGTGAGCAGGGAGGTCACGTTGCTGAAGCCGAACTGGAACTGCTCGCTGACCACGCCGGGGACGATCGCGGCACCACCTTGACCGCTCTCCATGGTCAGGTTGATGCCGCGCTTGGCGAAGAAGCCTTTCTCCTCACCGAGGTAGATCGGCGCGACGTCAACGATCGGAATGATGCCGACGGTGACGTCGGTGACGTCGTCGGTGCCGCCGCCCTCGTCGGTGGACGAGTCGGAACCACAGGCGGCGGTGACCAGCAGCGCGGTAGCCAGGGTGAAGGCGACGAGGGGCCGTCGCATGGGACCTCCAGGGGATGGGATCGAGTTGGGTCAGTCAGGGGCGTTCGCTGACCGAACGGTGGTTCTTATGATGAACGTACGGCCCAGCGAGGGCTCGCGTCAATGTCACATATCGGAAGATTCCTGCCAATCCGGCAGGTGGAGGGAGCGTCGTGCGAACCCAGGTTGGCATCATCGGAGCGGGACCAGCTGGCTTGATGCTCGCCCACCTGCTGCATCTCGAGGGTATCGACTCGGTCGTGCTGGAGACCCGCGGGCGGGCGTACGTGGAGAGCAGGGTCCGGGCCGGGGTGCTCGAACACGACACGGCGCAACTGCTCGCCGACACCGGCGTCGGCACCCGGATGCGCCGCGAAGGACTCGTGCACACCGGCCTTGAGCTGCGCTTCGAAGGCGTCAGCCGACGGATCGACCTGGCCGCGCTGACCAGCGGCCGAGGGATCACCGTCTACGGCCAGCAGGAGGTCGTGAAGGACCTGATCGCCGCCCGGCTGGCAGCCGGCGGCGAGATCCTGTTCGACGTCTCCGATGTCGAGCTGGCCGGGATCGACAGCGATGCCCCGGTCATTCGGTTCGCGCACGAGGGCACGATACGCGAACTGAACTGCCTGATGGTCGCCGGATGTGACGGTTTCCACGGCGTCTCCCGAGACAGCATCCCCGCCTCGGCCCGGCGCACCGTCGAGCACACGTACCCGTTCAGCTGGCTCGGCGTGCTGGCCCAGGCCGCCCCCTCGGCACACGAGCTGATCTACGCCCAGCACGAGCGCGGGTTCGCCCTGCACAGCATGCGCAGCCCTGAGGTGACCCGGCTCTACCTGCAGGTGCCCAACGGGACCGAGCTGAGCGACTGGCCGACCGCGCGGATCTGGGACGAGCTGCACACCCGGCTGGCGACCAACGACGGTTTCACCTTGAAGGAGGGCCCGATCCTGGAACAGGGGGTGACTCCGATGCGAAGCTTCGTTACCGAACCGATGCGCTACGGCCAGCTGTTCCTGGCCGGCGACGCGGCGCACATCGTGCCGCCGACCGGCGCGAAAGGGCTGAACCTGGCGGTCGCCGACGTCCGCTTCCTGGCCGAGGCGCTGACCACCTGGTTCCGTCAGGGACGCGGGACCGGGCTGGACGAGTACTCGGCCCGGTGCCTGCGCCGGATCTGGCGGGTCCAGCACTTCTCCTCCTGGATGACCGGGCTGCTGCACCGGCCCACCGACGCCGACGAGTTCAGTCACCGGCTCCAGGTGGCCCAGTTGGAGTACGTGTCGACCTCCACTGCGGCGGCGACCACCCTGGCGGAGAACTACGTGGGGCTGCCGCTGGACTGGAGCAGCCGCGTTGACAGGCCGGCAACCCCGGCCGTACCGTTCGCTTAGCGAACTTTTGTTCATCACACGCACCGGGAATGATGTATGGCTGAAATTTCCTCGCTGGCTGATGCTGTCGCCGACCTGGTCCACGACGGCGACAGCGTCGCCCTGGAGGGATTCACCCACCTGATCCCGACCGCGGCCGGACAGGAGATCATCCGGCAGGGCCGACGCGACCTCACGCTGATCCGGATGACCCCGGACGTCGTCTACGACCAGCTGATCGGCGCCGGCTGCGCCAAGAAGCTAATCTTCAGCTGGGCCGGCAACCCCGGGGTCGGTTCGCTGCACCGGTTCCGCGACGCGGTGCAGCGCGGCTGGCCCCGTCCGCTGGAGATCGAGGAGCACAGCCACGCCGGGATGGCCAACCGGTACGTCGCCGGCGCCGCTGGCCTGCCGTTCGCCGTACTCCGCGGGTACGTCGGCACCGACCTCGTCGACCGCACCCCGACCATCGCGCCGATCACCTGTCCGTTCACCGGCGAGGTGCTCACCGCCGTACCGGCGCTCAACCCCGACGTCGGCATCGTGCACGCACAGCGCGCCGACCGGCACGGCAACGTGCAGATCTGGGGCATCACCGGCGTGCACAAGGAGGTCGTGCTGGCGTCCGCACGGTCGCTGGTCACCGTCGAGGAGACCGTCGACGAGCTGACCCCCCGGCCCGGCGCGGTGGTGCTGCCCGGCTGGGCGGTCACCCGGGTCGCCGAGGTGCCTGGCGGGGCGTACCCGTCGTACGCGATGGACTACAGCGACCGGGCCAACGACTACTACCAGCAATGGGACGAGATCAGCCGGGACCGGGACACCTTCACCCGCTGGCTCGACGAACACGTCCTGGCCACGGCGGGGAGCGACGCGACGTACGGTGGTGCCGAGTGAACGAGCAACCGGCCGTCGACAGGTTCACCCGCGACGAGATGATGACCGTCGCCGCCGCCCGGGCGCTGCGCGACGACGCCCGCTGCTTCGTCGGCATCGGCCGGCCCAGCACCGCGGCCAACCTGGCCCGGCAAACCCACTCCCCCAACCTGGTGCTGGTCTACGAGTCCGGCACCATCGGCGCGAAGCCCGGCCGGCTGCCGCTGTCCATCGGTGACGGGGTACTCGCCGAGACCGCCGACGCCGTCGTCTCGGTGCCGGAGATCTTCAACTACTGGCTGCAGCCCGGCCGGATCGACGTCGGCTTCCTCGGCGCCGCGCAGATCGACCGGTACGCCAACATCAACACCACGGTGATCGGCACCGACTACACCGACCCGAAGGTACGGCTGCCCGGCGCGGGCGGCGCCCCGGAGATCGCCGCCTCGTGCGGCGAAGTGATCGTCATCGTGCCGCAGAGCCGGCGCACGTTCGTCGACCGGGTCGACTTCGTCACCTCGGTCGGCTTTGGCGCAGGCCCCGGCGACCGGCAACGCCTCGGCCTGCGTGGCCGGGGTCCCACCCTGGTCATCACCGACCTCGGCATGCTGCGCCCGGATCCGGACACCTGCGAGCTGACCCTCACCCAGCTGCACCCCGGAGTGGGTGTCGAGCAGGCCGTGGCGGCCACCGGCTGGCCGCTGAAGATCGCCACCGACCTGACGACCACCGACGAACCCACCCCGCAGGAGCTGGCCGCCCTGCGCCAGCTGCTGAACCCCTGACCCCGGCGGGTAGAGCTGATCCAAGGAGGCACCGCCATGCCCGACACCACGCCCGTACAGGCCGACCGCCCCGGCGGGCTGCTCCTGCCGCGCTACCGGCGCGACGACACCGCCGTGCATCCGCCGCTGCTCTCCCCCGACTACAAGTCCACGGTGCTGCGCGCCCCGGCCGAGTCGCCGGTGCTGCTCCCGCAGACGCTCACCGAGATCACCGGCCCGCTGCTCGGCGAGGGCCGGGTCACCGCCGCCGACGCGGACCTGAGCCGCAGCGGCGACGGCGAAGCCCAGGGGCAGCGGATCGTCGTGCACGGCCAGGTCCGCGACAGCGACGGCCGGCCGGTGCCGGACACCCTGGTGGAGGTCTGGCAGGCCAATGCCGGCGGGCGCTACCTGCACAAGCTCGACCAGCACGACGTACCGCTCGATCCGCACTTCACCGGCGTCGGCCGGGCGATGACCGACTCGATGGGCCGCTACCGGTTCGTCACCATCAAGCCCGGCGCCTACCCGTGGCGCAACCACTTCAACGCGTGGCGGCCGGCGCACATCCACTTCTCGTTGTTCGGCCGGGCCTTCACCCAGCGGCTGGTGACCCAGATGTACTTCCCCGACGACCCGCTGTTCGCCTACGACCCGGTCTTCAACTCGATCCCCGACCCGGCCGCCCGGCAACGGCTGATCGCCAGCTTCGACCTGGCCAACACGGTCGAGGAGTGGGCGCTCGGCTTCCGGTTCGACATCGTGCTGCGCGGCACCGAGGCGACCCCGATGGAGGAATCGTGACCACCAGCGTGACCGCCGCGGACTGGGACCAGCAGACCGGGCTGACCCCGGCGCAGACCGTCGGGCCGTACCTGGGGATCGGCCTGCCCTGGCCGGACGGGCCGTTCGTGGTCGACGAGACCGATCCGGCGGCCATCTGGCTGCGCGGTCGGCTCTTCGACGGCGCCGGCGACCCGGTGCCGGACGGTCTGATCGAGACCTGGCAGGCCGATCCGCAGGGCCGGTTCGACCACCCGGACGATCCGCGCGGCGCGGTGGCCGGGTTCCGCGGCTTCGGCCGCTGCCCCACCGACAATACCGGCGGGTGGGCGGTACGCACCCGCAAGCCGGGGCCGGTGCCCGGCCCGGACGGGCGACCGCAGGCCCCGCACATCGCCGTGTCGGTGTTCGCCCGTGGGCTGCTGCACCGCGTCGTCACCCGGATCTACTTCCCGGACGAGGTCGACGCAAATGCCGCCGACCCGGTGCTGGCCGGCCTGCCGCCGGCCCGACGCGGCACGTTGATCGCGACCGCCGAGCCGGACGGCTACCGGTTCGACATCCGGCTGCAGGGCGAGCATGAAACCGTCTTCTTCGCCGTCTGACCCGGGGTCCGCCGTCGACGACCAGCACGCCGACGGTCGGCGGGTCGTCGGTGACGAGGTGCCGGTCGACGTACCCTCGCCGGTCGGTCTGTTCGATTCGCTGCTCGCCGCCGGCGAAGTCCGGGCCGCCGTTGACGACCGGGCCTGGCTGCACGCCATGCTCGACGCCGAGGCGGCGCTGGCCCGCGCCCAGGCGTCCTGCGGGTCGGTGCCGGCAGCCGCCGCCGAGGCGATCACCGCCACCGCCCGCGACCACCGGTTCGACCCGGCGGCGATCGGCGCGGGTGCGACCAGCGCCGGCAACCCGGTGGTGCCGCTGGTCGCCGCGTTACGCGCCGCCGTCGGGCCGGACACCGCCCGGTACGTGCACGCCGGGGCCACCAGCCAGGACATCCTGGACACGGCCGCCATGCTGGTGGTCCGCCGGGCGCTGGGCCCGATGCTGGACGACGTGCGGCGGGCCGCCTCGGCCGCCGCCCGGCTGGCCGAGACGCACCGGGACACCCTGCTGCCCGCCCGGACCCTGCTGCAGCAGGCGCTGCCGACCACCTTCGGACTGGTCGCCGCCGGCTGGCTGACCGCGCTGGACACCGCCGTCCGCCGGCTAAGCACTGCCCGGGACGAGGTCCCCGCCGTTCAGCTCGGTGGTGCCGCCGGCACCCTCGCCGCGTTCGGCGCCGACGGCCCGGCCCTGGTCGACCGGCTCGCCGCCGAGCTCGACCTGGCCGCCCCGCAGCTGCCCTGGCACACCGACCGGAGCCGGCTGGCCGACCTGGCCGGCGTGCTCGGCGGCACCGCCGGCAGCATCAGCAAGATCGCCCGCGACGTCACGCTGCACGCCCAGACCGAGGTCGCCGAGCTAGCCGAGGAACGCTCCGGCGGGTCGTCGACCCTGCCGCACAAACGCAACCCGGTCGCGGCCGTCACCGCCGTCGCCTGCGCCGGCCAGGTCCCCGGCCTGGTCGCCACCCTGCTGGCCGCGATGGCCCAGGAGCACCAACGGGCGGCCGGCGGCTGGCACGCCGAGTGGCGGGCGCTGCGCAACCTGCTGGAGTCGGTCGGCTCGGCCGCCTACTGGCTGCGTACCTGCCTGGAAGGGCTGCGGGTGGACGCCGTACGGATGCGGGCCAACCTCGACCTGACCGGCGGGGCGCTGCTCGCCGAACGGGTCAGCGGGGCACTGGCCGGGCAGCTCGGCCGGCACCGGGCCAACGAGATCGTCAAGGCGGCGGTCACCGGCGGCGGGCCCGCCGCCGGGCTGGCCGAACGGCTGGCCGCCAACCCGCAGGTCAGCACGGTACTCAGCCGGGCACAGCTGGACGAGCTGCTCGACCCCGCCGGCTACCTCGGCGCGTACGGCGAGCTGATCGACCGGGCGCTGCGCGACCACCACAGCCGACCGACGCAGGAGGACCGCTGATGACCACCGACAGCCACCCGGTGGCGGTCGACCACGAGATCGTCGGACCCGACGGTGCGCCGGTGGTGCTGCTGGCCAACTCGCTGGGCAGCACAAGAGCGATGTGGGATCCGCAGGTGCCGGTGCTCACCGGTGCCGGGCTGCGGGTGCTGCGCTACGACACCCGGGGGCACGGCCGCTCCCCGGTACCGCCCGGTCCGTACAGTCTGGACGATCTCGGGGCCGACGTGCTCGCCCTGCTGGACCGTCTGGAGCTGGACCGGGTCCACGTGGCCGGGGTGTCCCTCGGCGGGATGACCGGAATGTGGCTGGCCGGACACGCCGGTGCCCGGGTCGACCGGCTGGTGCTCTGCTGCACCTCGGCGCTGCTCGGCCCGGCGCAGGCGTGGGCCGACCGGGCGGCCACGGTGCGGGCCGAAGGCACCGGAGCGGTGGCCGACACGGTGGCGGTCCGCTGGTTCACCCCCGGGTTCGCCGTACGGCGACCCGACGTCTTCGCCGCCGCCCGCGAGATGATCGCGGCCACCCCGGCCGAGGGGTACGCCGGCTGCTGCGTCGCTATCGGACAGATGGACCTGACCGGGCTGCTGCCGAGGATCGCCGCGCCGACCCTGGTGATCGCCGGCGCCGACGACCCGGCCACCCCGCCGTCGCACAGCGAGACGATCGTCGCCGGCATTCCCGACGCCACTTTGCGGATCGTCGCCGACGCTGCCCATCTGGCCAGCGTCGAGCAGGCTGAGCAGGTGTCCGAGCTGATCCTGACGCATCTCACTGGACAGGAGGTGACCGGCGATGCCGACCGATCCGCCGGTTGACGCCACGACCCCGTCGCCCGGCCCTCGGGCCGTACCGTCGTCGTCGGATCCGAGGTATGACGCCGGGATGGCGGTACGCCGGGCGGTTCTCGGCGACGCGCACGTGGACCGGGCGGTGGCCAACACGACCGAGTTCACCGCCGACTTCCAGGACTTCATCACCCGGTACGCATGGGGCAGCGTCTGGACCCGCGACGGGCTGGACCGGCGGACCCGCAGCTGCGTCACGCTCGCCGTACTGACCGCCCTGCACTGCACCGACGAGCTGGCGATGCACGTGCGGGCGGCGCTGCGCAACGGGTTGACCGCGCAGGAGATCAACGAGGTGCTGCTGCACACGGCGGTCTACGCGGGCGTGCCGGCCGCGAACAGCGCGTACGCGGTGGCACAGCGGGAGCTGGCCGAGAACCTGGGACCGGATGGTCGGATCCCCGACAGCGGAACAAGATCATCGGCGGATCCGGGCACCGTGGAATCCGGTTAGGGTTCGGCGACCATCACCACAGGAGAATTATGAGCGAGCACGGGCGGGAAGCTCATTTCGTGCAGTCGTTGGAGCGTGGCCTGGCCGTGATCCGCGCCTTCGACGCCCAGCATCCTGAGTTGACACTCAGCGAGGTGGCCCGGATCTGCGACCTGACCCGCGCCGCCGCCCGCCGGTTCCTGCTCACCCTGGTCGACCTCGGCTACGTCCGCACCGACGGGCGGATGTTCTCGCTCACCCCCCGGGTGCTGGAGCTGGGCTACGCCTACCTGTCCAGCATCTCGCTGCCCGAGGTGGCCGAACCGCACCTGGAACGGCTGGTCGCCCAGGTGCACGAGTCGTCGTCGGTGTGCGTGCTGGACGGCGACTCGATCGTCTACGTCTCCCGGGTGCCGACCTCGCGGATCATGACGGTGTCGATCAACGTCGGGACCCGGTTCCCGGCGTACGCCACCTCGGTCGGCCGGGTGCTGCTGGCGCACCTGCCCGAGGAAGAGGCGATCATCCGGCTGGAGCGCAGCCGGCTGGACCGGCTCACCGGCCGTACCGTCCACACCATGGCGGCGTTGCGGGCGGAGCTGAACCGGGTCCGCGCCCAGGGGTACGCCATCGTCGACCAGGAGTTGGAGGAGGGCCTGCGGTCGGTGGCGGCACCCATCCGGGACCGGGCCGGCAAAGTGGTCGCCGCGGTGAACATCTCGGTGCACGCCAGCCGCAACACCGTCGAGTCGATCCGCCGCGAACTGCTGCCGCACCTGCTGGCCACCGCCGCCAAGATCGAAGCCGATCTGCGGATCGCCGCACCGGGCCGCGCCACCCGCCTGCCCGGCGCCTGACCGCCGCGTCCCGGGACCTTCGGCCCGATGCCAGCGCAGGGCCGGCCGGCCACCGTTGAGGTATGGGCTCAACCACCGAGCTTTCCGGGCCGACCAGGGCCCGCCCGTGGACGGTACGGGTGGCGGCCGGCCTGCTGATCTTCGTCGGCGTCACGGCGGTCGGCGGTGGCGTGGAGATGTGGCTGTACCCGTACGGCAACGACTTCGTCCGTACGGAATGGCTGCACGACCTGCCGTTGGTCGACACCTGGCGGCTACCCGGCCTGGTACTGGGGCTCGGTCTCGGGCTCGGCTCGCTGGTCAGCGCGTTCGGGCTGCTGCGCAGACCACGGTGGCGCTGGCTTGCCCCGGTGCAACGGGTGACCGGCCGGCACTGGTCGTGGGCCGCCACCGGACTGGCGGGCATCGCGCTCGGCGGATGGATCCTGCTGGAGGTCGTCCTGCTGCCGCAGCGGTCGATGATCGAGGCGCTCTACGGCGCGCTGGCGGCCGGGCTCGTCGGGCTGTGCTCGACCGCGTCGTTGCGGCGCTCGCTGGCGCTGACCCCGGACCGCGACGTCGTGCCCGGTCAGCAGGTGGGGCAGGCCGCGCCGGAGCGGACTCTCCGACTGGAGGAAAACGTCCATGCCGGGACGACCGCGGTGAAGCCGACCAGTAGGTTGTCCGGGTGGCGGGGCTGAGGACGACACGGGTGCAGATCTGGACCGACGGCGCGTGCAGCGGCAACCCGGGGCCGGGCGGTTGGGGTGCCCTGCTGCGCTACGGCGACGCCGAGAAGGAACTGTGCGGCGGTGAGGCCAGCCCGACCACGAACAACCGGATGGAACTCACCGCCCCGATCCGGGCACTGGCCGCGCTGACCCGGGCATCCGCCGTCGACCTCTACACCGACAGCACGTACGTCCGTAACGGTGTCATGTCGTGGATGGCGAACTGGAAACGCAACGGCTGGCGTACGAAAGCGGGCGAGCCGGTCAAGAACGAGGACCTGTGGCGGGAGCTCGATGCGGCCGTCACCCGTCACCACGAGGTCGTCTGGCACTGGGTGAAGGGCCACTCCGGCCACGTGGAGAACGAGCGCGCCGACCGGCTCGCCGCTCGCGGTCAGCGGGAGGCCCTGGAGGCCGCCGGCGTCCCGGTGCCGCCGGTGCCGCAGCCGCGCCGCCGAGCGACACCGCGCCGCAGCTGACCGCCGTGTGTCGGTGGACGGTGGCAGGGTAGGCGTCATGACGATCGAAGTCCGCCCGGCGACGGTGTTCGAGGACGTCGCGACTGTCGTCGGCCCGAAGCGACCGGACGCGAACGTGTGCTGGTGCCTGAGCTACCGCATCGGCTCGAAGGAGAATCTGCAGCTGCGCGGGCCGATGCGCGGTGAGCGGGTACGCGGACTCATCGGGCTCGATCCCCCTCCCGGAGTACTCGCCTATGACGGCGACGAGGTCGTCGGCTGGGCGGCGGTGCACCCGCGAGCCGACACGAGCTTCGCCGGCAACAGGCGAATCCCGCACCTCGACGATCTCGATGTGTGGAGCGTGTGGTGCTTTCGGGTACGGCCGGGCCACCGCAAGCAGGGTATCGTGCACCACCTGCTCGCCGGTGCCGTCGGCTTCGCCCGCGAGCGCGGCGCACCGGCGATCGAGGGCTACCCCGTCGACAACCGTGGCGAGAAGGTGGACCTCACGATGGCCTACGTAGGGACCCGCGCGGTCTTCGAGCACGCCGGTTTCGTGAAGGCAGCCGACACCACCTCGGTGCTCGCCGGGTTCGCGCGGGCGCTCATGCGGCTCGATCTGCTGTGACGTCGATCGCCGGCCGGACGGCTCAGGCTGTCAGCGACGTGTCCGTGCCGGCTTCCGGGAGCCCAGGGTGTGTCCGACGACGTGATGCCAACAGTGATGGTCGACAAAGACATTCTGTGCCTGCTTCAATCCGCCGACCCACCGCGCGCTCACCGTCCCCATGCGAGGACCCATGGGATGCAGCAGGACGGGAACCCGGGCAGCCCGTGCAGCGTCGAATGCGAGAGATAGTACTCGTGTAGTGAGGAGAAGCGTAGTGCCCAGCAAAACTAGAATCTTGGCCTTGGTTGTCGCCGTGGTGCTGGCCGCTACTGGGTGCGCCGTGGGAGACGACGTTGGTGGGGCCAGGCCTGACCAAGCTGCGGAGCAGGTAGAGGATTTGCTGCGCACAAGGTACGCACGATGGTATGCGGGTATCATACTGGATGAGTCCGCCGGGACGATGACCGTCTATCGTAAGCCGGGCAGCGATCTCGACGTGGTGGTCCGAAATCAGTTCGCCAACGTCGAAATCCGATTCGCGGACGCCCGGCTCTCGGAGCAGGAGATGCTGGTGTTGACCGAGCAGGTCATGGCCGATGTGGAGTACTGGCGCAGCGAAGGTATCGCTGTTTCCGGCGCGGGTCCGTCGCCCGACGGCTCAGCTGTTCTGGTGATGACGGTGGATGGGGCAGCAGGTGAGGCGGAGAGACTATCTGACCATTATCGGAAGCCGATCGTGGTGGAACGGGGCTCAGCTGAGTTTGCGCCTTTCTCGGTCGGTCCGGACGGAATTCCGTCCGGACCGACCAGTAGCTGAACAATAATGTTAGGGGGTGAGGAAGTTTACGCTGAGCCGGGAAAGTTGCTCGTTGATGTCGACGTACCACCACTTCCACGAGCATTGCCGGGAGTTGGGATCGTTGATGTCTCCGCTGGGTACTCCGTTGCAGGGCACAATTTCGTCGCGGTTGGCCGAGCGTAGGCTGATGATGCCGCGGGCCGTGCCGCTGTTGCCGGACTGCACATAGACGGGGCCGCCGCTGTCGCCGTTGCCGACGGCGGCGACGCGGTTGGCGCCCTCAGCTCGGACCAGGCCTCGAATCGTGGGTCCGCCGATGGGCGTGAGGGTCTGGTTGAGCGCTTGGACGGTCCAGCCGCAGGCGGAGCCGGAGAAGGATCCGCCGGAGCAGACGAGGTTGCCGACGTGGTTGGTGGACGCAGCGCTGATGTTGCGACCTGTGTTGGTGTCGCCGCTGGCGAAGGATGGGCCCAATGCTGCGTAGCTTAAGTTGATCTTGGGGTGTGGCCTGCGGTTGTGTGGCTGCTGTCGG
>NZ_JBHMIQ010000013.1:0-136972 GCF_048060315.1 Micromonospora sp. LOL_013 | reverse complement strand
GCGCCGATGGTACTGCACTCGTGAGGGTGTGGGAGAGTAGGTCACCGCCGGACATCTTTACTTGTGGGCCACCCGTACGGGTGGCCCACAAGTGTTTTCCAGGGAAAATCCCTCGGAAGACCGCCCTGTGCAACGACCCCGTGCCGACCGTGCAGTACACCGTCGACCGGACGTCAGTCCCGCTGCTGAAGGTCCATCCGCAGGTCCGCGAGCAGCGCGGCCGACTCGCCGACGGTACGCCCCGGGAACAGCGCCACCGCGATGCTCCCGTGGTCCGCCCAACCGCATACCGGCATCTCCTGGTCACCGGTAGGCGTGCTGCCGCACTTCATCACGCCGCCGTACGTCCCGGGCGGCACCTGGTAAACGCCGGTCACCGAACCCTCCTCGTCACCGACGATCTTCAGCAGCGCGTCCAGGTCGTGCTCGGGTGACCAGAGCAGAGCGGTGCCACCGAAGACCAGAACGCTGCGGTCCGCCGCCGACGGGTCCCGGTAGACGGCAGCCGTGCTGTGGTCCAGGTCGATTCCGGCGGCGAAGGCGCTGTGCAGGTAGTCGGCCGTACTCCTGGCCTGTTCTCCGTCGTCGCGGACCAGCCCGGCCGCCTTGTCCGGGGCGCTCAGGCTGGCATCCTTCTGCGCGACGATGCGCAAGCCGGTCGAACCGAGCAGACCGACGCCCAGCACACCGATCGTGGCAAGTGAGCCGATGACGACGACGCGCCGGCCGCGCCCGACCCGGGCACCTCGGCCGCGGCTCTCTCCGTCGCCCGGCGTCGGCTGGGCGTCCGGGGTAACGTCGACCGGTTCCTGGTGAGCCGACCGTCGTCCGCCGAATATGTCGTCGACCATGCCCGACACCGTACGTCACCGAGTCCGCCGGGCGGTGGGTGCCGCCCGTCGTCCCCGTCAAAGCGGCCCGAGACAGCTGGCCTGCCGCGGTCGGGCCTGCGTGAATTCGGGTGCGGGGGCTCCGTAAACTCGATGGGTGACCGAGACTCCGCAACCCCAACACGACGCAGCCCCTATGTTGCCGGCCCAGTACGCTCCGGGTGAGGTCGAACAGCGGCGGTACGAGTGGTGGGTAGCCGAAGGTTACTTCCGGGCCGACGCGGGCACCGGGAAGCCGCCCTTCACCATCGTGGTGCCGCCCCCGAACGTCACGGGGTCGCTGCACGTCGGGCACGCACTCGACCACTCGATCCAGGACACGCTGATCCGACGCAAGCGGATGCAGGGCTTCGAGGCGCTCTGGTTGCCCGGCATGGACCATGCCGGGATCGCCACCCAGAACGTCGTGGAGCGACAACTCGCCGCCGAAGGGCTGTCCCGGCACGACCTTGGCCGGGAACAGTTCATCGACCGGGTCTGGCAGTGGAAAACGGAGTCGGGCGGCACCATCCTCGGGCAGATGCGCCGTCTCGGTGACTCGGTCGACTGGGACCGGGAACGTTTCACGATGGACGAGGGCCTGTCCCGGGCGGTGCAGACCATCTTCAAGCGTCTCTACGACGACGAGCTGATCTATCGCGCCGAGCGCATCATCAACTGGTGCCCGCGGTGCCGGACCGCCCTGTCCGACATCGAGGTGGAACACAGCGACGACGACGGCGAGCTGGTCTCCATCCGGTACGGCGAGGGCGACGCGTCAATCGTGGTGGCCACCACCCGGGTCGAGACGATGCTGGGCGACACCGCAGTCGCGGTGCACCCGGACGACGACCGCTACCGGCATCTCGTCGGCACCGAGGTCGAGCTGCCGTTGACCGGTCGGCGGATCCCGATCGTCGCGGACGCGCACGTCGATCCGACGTTCGGCACGGGCGCGGTGAAGGTGACCCCGGCGCACGACCCCAACGACTTCGAGATCGGCCAACGGCACGGGCTGCCGAGTCTGACCATCCTCGACGAGCGGGCGGTAGTCACGGCCGCCGGACCGTTCGAAGGACTCGACCGGTTCGAGGCGCGGCCGGCGATCGTCGCGGCGTTGCGGGCCGAAGGTCGGGTGGTGGCCGAGAAGCGGCCGTACGTGCACGCGGTCGGTCACTGTTCGCGGTGCCGGACCACGGTCGAACCGCGGCTGTCGTTGCAGTGGTTCGTCCGGACCGGCCCGTTGGCGAAGGCCGCCGGGGACGCGGTGCGTGACGGTCGGACCCGGGTTGAGCCGCCAGAGCTGGCCGCACGCTACTTCGCCTGGGTCGACAACATGCACGACTGGTGCATCTCCCGGCAGCTGTGGTGGGGGCACCGAATTCCGGTCTGGTACGGCCCGGCCGGCGAGGTCGTCTGCGTCGGCCCCGACGAGCAGCCGCCGGCCGGTGCCGGCTGGCGGCAGGACGAGGACGTCCTCGACACCTGGTTCTCCAGCGCGCTGTGGCCGTTCTCCACGCTCGGCTGGCCGGACCAGACCGACGACCTGCGGACCTTCTACCCGACCAGCGTGTTGGTGACCGGTTACGACATCCTGTTCTTCTGGGTGGCCCGGATGATGATGTTCGGGCTGTACGCGATGGACGGCCGGCCGCCGTTCGACGTGGTGGCCCTGCACGGCATGGTCCGCGACCAGTTCGGCAAGAAGATGTCGAAGTCGTTCGGCAACGTCGTCGACCCGTTGGACTGGATCGACCGGTTCGGTGCCGACGCGACCCGCTTCACCCTGGTCCGCGGTGCCAACCCGGGTGCCGACGTGCCGGTCAGCGAGGAGTGGTGCCAGGGCTCGCGCAACTTCTGCAACAAACTGTGGAACGCGACCCGGTTCGCGCTGCTCAACGGCGCGCACCTGACCGGTGACCTGCCCGACCCGGCGGATCTGGGCATGACCGACCGGTGGATCATGTCGCGGCTGCAGGAGGTGACGGCCCAGGTCGACCAGCAGTTCGAGGCGTTCGAGCTGGCCAAGGCGTGTGACACGCTCTACCACTTCGCCTGGGACGACGTCTGCGACTGGTATCTGGAGCTGAGCAAGCCGGTGCTGGGCGCTGGCGGGGAGGCCGCCGACCGGACCCGCCGGGTGCTCGGCCACGTGCTCGACCAGCTGCTGCGGCTGCTCCACCCGGTTACTCCGTTCGTCACCGACGAGTTGTGGTCGGCGCTGGCCGGGTCGGGCCAGCCGGCGGCCGGCAGCCTGATGGTGGCTTCCTGGCCGGTCGCCGATCCAGCGTGGCACGATCCGGCGGCGGAGGCGGAGCTGGCCGTGGTGCAGCGGGTGGTCACCGAGGTCCGCCGGTTCCGGTCGGACCAGGGGCTGCGGCCGACCCAACGGGTCAGCGCCCGGCTGACCGGTCTGGCCGATGCAGGCGTCGGCGGGCACGAGCCGCTGATCCGGTCGCTGACCCGGCTGGACGAGCCGGCCGTTGAGTTCTCGGCTACCGCGAAGCTTGCCGTGACCGCACAGGTCGGTGTCGAGTTCGACACCCGCGGTTCGATCGACGTGGCGGCTGAACGCGCCCGGTTGACCAAGGACCGGGCGGCGGCCGAGCGGGAAGCCGAGCAGTGCCGGGCCAAGCTGGGCAACAGCGCGTTCGTCGACAAGGCACCGCCCCTGGTGGTGGACAAGATCCGTACTCGGTTGGCAGTGGCCGAGGCGGAGCTGGCCCGCATCGCCGGAGCGCTCGCCGCGCTGCCGGCTGCTGACGGTGGGCAGTCGTGACGGTACGGCGACCCGGAGCCACCGGCGGCGCGAAGCAGCGGCCGGGTGGCGAGTTTGCGCGGGTCGAGCAGGAGCTCGCCGACCGGGGCTTCACCCGGATGGTGTTTGACCTGGACCGGATCGGCCAGCTGCTGGACCTGCTGGGCAGCCCGCAGCGGGCGTACCCGTCGATTCACCTGACCGGGACCAACGGCAAAACCTCGACCGCGCGGATGATCGACTCGCTGCTGCGGGCCTTCGGGCTGCACACCGGCCGCTACACCAGCCCGCATCTGGAGACGGTGCGGGAGCGGACCAGCCTGGACGGTGAACCGGTCAGCGAGGAGCGGTTCGCCGCCGTGTACCGGGAGGTCGCGCCGTTGGCCGAGCTGGTCGACAAGCAGGCGGCGGAGCCGTTGACGTACTTCGACATGACGACCGCGTTGGCGTTCGCGACGTTCGCCGACGCCCCGGTCGACGTGGCGGTGGTGGAGGTCGGGCTGGGTGGCGCCGAGGACGCCACCAACGTGTTGTCCGCCGGTGTCTGCGTGATCACTCCGATTGGTCTGGATCACACCGAGTGGCTGGGCGACACCCTCACCGACATCGCCTGGGCCAAGGCCGGCATCGTGCACGCCGGGTCGACGGTGGTCACCGCGGTGCAGCCGGAGGAGGCGGCCGGGCCGATCCTGGACCGGTGCGCCGAGGTGGGGGCCACCATCGCTCGGGAGGGCGGCGAGTTCGGTGTGGTCCACCGCGCGGTCGCGGTCGGCGGGCAGATGCTCACGTTGCAGGGGCTCGGCGGCCGCTACGACGAGGTGTTCCTGCCGCTGCACGGGGCGCATCAGGCGCAGAACGCGGCGTTGGCGCTGGCAGCGGTGGAGGCGTTCCTCGGTGCCGGACCGGGTCGGACGTTGGACGCTGAGCCGGTCCGGCAGGGCTTCGCCGGGGTGACGTCACCGGGCCGGCTGGAGCGGGTACGCAGCGCGCCGACGATCCTGCTCGACGGCGCCCACAACCCGCACGGAATGGCGGCCACGGTCACTGCGGTGCAGGAGGAGTTCGCGTTCCGGCGGCTCGTGGTGGTACTCGCCGTGCTGGCCGACAAGGACGCCGAGGCGCTGCTGGATCTGCTGGAGCCGGTGGCGGACGCACTGGTGGTGACCGGCAACACGTCGCCGCGGGCGATGCCGGTCGGTCAGTTGGCCGGTCTCGCGGTCGAGGCGTTCGGCGTGGACCGGGTACGGGTGACCCAGCAGATGCCGGACGCGATCGAGGCGGCGGTGGAGCTGGCCGAGGCTGACCTCGACGGGGAGCTCAGCGGGGTGGGGGTCCTGATCACCGGATCGGTGGTGACGGTGGCCGACGCACGCCGGCTGCTGACCCGGTGACCGGCGACCCGACGACCGACGACCCGGCCGGACCGCCGCCGCGTCGGTCCGGGTTGCGCAACCCGCCGGCCGCCGTGCGCGGGCTCGGCGCGGCGACCCTCGGCCTGGAAGCGTTGGTGCTGGTGCTCGCGATCCAGCCGATCCGGATGCTGGGCGACGGTTCCGGCCCGGCGGCGATGGTGGCCAGCGCCGTCCTCGCCGTCGGCGCAGTGCTGCTCGCCGGCCTGTTGCGGCGCGGCTGGGCCTGGTACGCCGGCACGGTGCTGCAAGGGCTGGTCCTGCTCGCCGGCCTGCTGCACTGGTCACTGCTGGTGGTGGGGGTGCTGTTCGGCGTCGTCTGGGCGTACGTGTGGCACGTCCGGCGGGTCATTCTCAGCTGACCACAACTGGCGCCGGGGTCACTGCGGTGCGTCGGTGTCGGACGTCGGCTGGTCACGGTCACGCCACTCGATGATGGCGATACCGTGGCCGTCCGGGTCGCGGAAAGCAGCCGCCCACAGCTCCAGCCGGGCACCACGGTTGACCGCCCGGGGCGCGTAGGTGAACCGCACCCCTTTGGCCTTGAGTTCGTCGTGCATCCGTTGCAGGCCGTCGACTTCGAGGTTGAGGTGCATGAGCCGACGGTTGACCGGGGCGACCTCGGGCACCGACCGCAGCACCAGGCGGGTCTGCCCGGAGGCGAGCACCGCGTTGCCGTCCCCGCCGTCGATCTCGAAGAAGCCGAGCATGTCGCGGTAGAACCCGACCGACCGGTCGAGGTCCGCGACGAGCAGGGTCAGTCCGACGCCGTGAATCGGCCCGTGGTCGTCGCCCGGTTCGCCGGCCAGGGTGTTGGGGCCGGTCACCGGGCCGGCGGCGGCCAGGTCGGCGAGCGGGCCGTCCGGGTCGGTCACCGACCCGCGGTCGGGGTCGTCTGCGTCCTGGTCGGGCTGGTCGGCCAGCGCCGTCCCGGTGACGGTCGGCGACTCGGCGCGGGCCTCGGCGGCGGCCCGGCCCCGGTCCGCTCCGGCGGCGACCGTGCCGGCCTCCGACTCGGCGGGTGGGGAGTACGGCCGTGGCCGGGCACTGCGCGGCAGCGGCACCGGCTGCGGGTCCACCACGGTGCCGTCCACCACCTTGTGGCCCCCCGGTGACTGGCTCATCACGACGGGGTCGTCGACCTTGCCGGGGGCGTCGACCCGGCCCGGAACCGCCGGCTCGGACTGTTCGATGTCGGGGTCGAACCCCGGGGTGGTGAAGTCCGGCCGGGGATTTTCCGCCGGGTCGCGTCGACGCTGACGCGGGTCGACGGCCGGACCGGCAGGCTCGGCCGGATCGTCGTCGCGCAGCCCCGCGCCGAGATCGGCGGTCTGGGCGGTGTCCGGGTCGAGGAACAGGCCGTCGGAGCGTCGCCGCGCCCACGGCGGCTCCTCATCCACGTCGAGCAGGTCGTCGTCGAGAGTGCTGAAGTCGGGCTCGTCGAACTCCGGCGGCAGGTCGGCCCGCTCTGCGGCGGCTTCGGCGTGGGTCAGCACGTCGTCCCAGATGATCCGTACGTGGCGTTGGTCGTCGATGGCGACCATGATCGGCAGCGTGGCGCCAGGGTCGGGCCACTTCGCCACCGGCACCCGGGGGTCGCGGACCTTGACCGACCGGGGCGGTACGCCCGGCGCGTCCACCAGAATCTGCAGTTCGCAGCGGCCGTAGGTGGAGGAGGCCGGTGGCTCGGAAACGCTGCGGACGTGAGCGATGCCGGCCACCCAGGCGCGCTCAGCGCCGGGAAACGCGGTGATCAGCACCAGGCTGACCGCGAGCACCAGCAGCGCCACGCCCAGCGCGGCGATCGCCCAGCTGGTCATGCCGGCGCCGAAGAGGATGATGAACGTGGCGAAAGTGCCCAGCACCGTCGCGATGAGCTTGCGGGCGGTGGAAACCGATCGATGGCCGTTCGCCACAGTAGACCTCCCTGCGTCAAGGCCAGGCTAGGCCGGGCCCGGCGAGGATGGAAGAGCCGCGACCGGTGGCGTCGGTAGCCGCCGGTCCTCGTCCGTCCCCTGGCCCTCCATCATGACGCGCGGGGCGGCGTGCACCCACTAGGCTGGCAGCGCCAGTCCGTACCGGATCGCTCCGCAGGGGAGCGGTGCCGGTCCGTCGATAAGGAGCCAGCGTGTCCAGCCCCACCGATGTCGAACGTACCCTCGTGTTGATCAAGCCGGACGCGGTCCGGCGCGGCTTGGTCGGCGAGATCCTCGGCCGGTTCGAGCGTAAAGGACTGCACCTGGTCACCCTGCAGTCGCGCCGGATGGACGAGGAGCTGGCCGGCGCGCACTACGCCGACCATGTGGACAAGCCGTTCTACCCGCCGCTGAAGGAGTTTATGACCAGCGGGCCGCTGGTCGCCCTGGTGCTCGCCGGTGACCAGGCGATCGAGGTGGTGCGTGCGCTGATCGGCACCACCGACGGGCGCAAGGCGGCAGCCGGCACCATTCGCGGTGACCTGGCGCTGTCCAACCGGGAGAATTTGGTGCACGCCTCGGACTCCCCGGAGAGCGCGGCCCGCGAGATCAAGCTCTGGTTCCCCGACCTGGGCTGATCCCGGTCGATCAGCCGCGGGTTATCGGCCGGTTCGTGTGCTGGTCACCTGATCCGGTGGATCTCGCCACATTCCATCGATAGACCTCTTGGGAACGCCGTACTTCCCAGGAGGATTTCGATGAACCCGTTCGACCGCCGTACCCTGCTGCGGGCCGGACTGGCCGGCGGTGCCGGGCTCGCCGGCGGCGCGCTGCTCGGTGGAGCCGGTGCGGCCGCTGGCGCGGACCTCGCGTCCGGCCGGCCCGCGGCACCAGCCTGGCACCCCACCGGCCGGCCGGTGCTCGCCCACGGAGTGCAGAGCGGCGTGGTCGGCCCCGGCGAGGCCGTCGTCTGGACCCGCGCCGACCGGGTCGGCCGGCTGATCGTCGAGGTCGGCCGCCGGCCCGACCTGCGCGACGCCCGACGGGTACGCGGCCCGGTGCTCGACGACCGGGGCGACTTCACCGGCAAGGTGCGGCTGCGTGGCCTGCCCGCCGGCGAGCGGCTGCACTACCGGGTGCGGGTGGAGAGCCTGCACCGTCCCGGCCTGGTCAGTGAACCGTTGACCGGTTCGCTGCGCACCGCACCCCGCGCCGGTGGCCACCACGGACACCGAGGCCGGCCGGTCGGCGGAACCGGCGGGCGGGTCGACGACGTGCGATTCGTCTGGACCGGGGACATCGCCGGTCAGGGATGGGGGATCAGCGACGACTTCGGCGGGATGCGGATCTTCGAGGCGATGCGGCGTGGCCGGCCGGACTTCTTCCTGTGCAGCGGCGACACGGTGTACGCCGACAACCCGCTCGCTGAGACGGTGACGCTGCCGGACGGGCGGGTGTGGCGCAACCTGGTGACCCCGGAGAAGTCCAAGGTCGCCGAGACGCTCCCCGAGTTCCGTGGTCAGTTCGCCTACAACCTGCTCGACGCGCACCTGCGGGCGTTCGCCGCCGAGGTGCCGCAACTCAACCAGTGGGACGACCACGAGGTAACCAACAACTGGTATCCCGGCGAGATCCTTACCGACCCGCGTTACACCGAGACCCGGGTCGACGTGCTGGCAGCGCGGTCTTGGCAGGCGTTTCACGAGTGGCTGCCGACCCCGGACGACGGACCGCTGTACCGGGTGGTCCGCTACGGGCCGCTGCTGGACGTGTTCGTCCTCGACATGCGCACCTACAAGGACCCCAACGACGGCAACACGTACGCCGACCCGCATCGTGGCCTGCTCGGCACCCAGCAACGGCAGTGGCTGATCCGCGAGCTGACCCGGTCGACGGCCACCTGGAAGGTGATCGCCAGCGACCTGCCGATCGGCCTGATCGTGCCGGACGGTGGCGGGGCCCAGGAAGGGGTCGCCCAGGGCGACGGTGGCGCGCCGGCCGGGCGGGAGCTGGAGTTCGCCGAGATTCTCGACGCGGCGCACCGGTCCGGCGTCACCGGTATTGTCTTCCTCACCGCCGACGTGCACTACACCGCCGCCCATCACTACGATCCGGCACGGGCGGCGGTGGCCGACTTCACCCCGTTCTGGGAGTTCGTCTCCGGCCCGGCGCACGCCGGGGCGTTCGGCCCGAACACCCTCGACGGTACGTTCGGCCCGGAAGCGGTGTTCGTCAACGCCCCGCTGCGGGCCAACACCTCACCGGCCGAGGGCTTCCAGCACTACGGCGAGGTGTTCGTCGACGGCGGGTCCCGGGCGTTCACCGTGCATCTGCGCGACCGGGACGGACGTTCGCTCTGGTCGACCACCCTGCCGGCCCCGTCCGCCCGCTGATCCCGGAAGTGGCGGGCGGACGGAAACCGGCTCGACGGGTGGGATACGCTCGGAACCGAAGGTAACCCAAAGGCGACGACCCGGCCATCACCGGTGAGCCTCCGGAAGAACCGGCCACCACTGCCAGGCAGTGGCGGCCCCAGTAGAACCGGACGGGTCCGGCCCGTCACAGCCGGCCGACGAGCGGGCGGTCGCGCACCTCGGCGACCGCCAAGCGAGGTGGTACCGCGGCCCACCGTGGCGACGTTCGGCAGCAGCCGGCGACCGCCCGGCGGGTTCGTCCTCGCAGACCACGAGACAGTGAGCTGTGCGAGGAGAGGGCACCACCATGGCGTACCCGATGACCGACCCCGCCGCCACCGGCGTGCCGGCCAGTCCGGACCTGCCCGAGGTGGAGCGCCGCGTCCTGGACTACTGGACCGCGGACAAGACCTTCGAAGCCAGCGTCGACCAGCGCGACCCGGGTCCGGACGGCGCCAACGAGTACGTCTTCTACGACGGCCCGCCGTTCGCCAACGGCCTGCCGCACTACGGCCACCTGTTCACCGGCTACGTCAAGGACGTGGTACCGCGCTACCAGACGATGCGCGGCCGGCGGGTCGAGCGCCGCTTCGGCTGGGACTGCCACGGGCTGCCCGCCGAGGTCGAAGCCGAACGTCAGCTCGGCATCTCCACCAAGGCGGAGATCGTCGAGCTGGGCATGGAACGCTTCAACGATGTCTGCCGCAGCTCGGTGCTGACCTACACCCAGGACTGGGAGCGCTACGTCACCCGGCAGGCCCGGTGGGTCGACTTCGTCAACGACTACAAGACGCTCGACCTGGACTACATGGAGAGCGTCATGTGGGCCTTCAAGGCCCTGTACGACAAGGGGCTGGTCTACGAGGGCTTCCGGGTGCTGGCCTACTGCTGGCGGTGCGAAACGCCGCTGAGCAACACCGAAACCCGGATGGACGACGTCTACCGGGACCGGCAGGACCCGACCGTCACCGTCTGGTTCGAGCTGGCGCCCGCGCAGCCCGGTGGCGAGACGGAACGGATCGGGGTGTGGACCACCACGCCGTGGACGCTGCCGTCGAACCTGGCCCTCGCCGTCGGCCCGGACATCGAGTACGCGGTACTGCGGCGCGACGGGCAGCGGTACCTGCTCGGGGCGGCCCGCCTCGAGGCGTACGCCAAGGAACTGGACGGGTTCGAGCGGGTCGGCACGGTCCGCGGCGCCGACCTGGTCGGACGCCGCTACACCCCGCTGTTCGACTACCTGGTCGACCGGGCCGGCCCGAACGCCTACCAGGTCCTCGGCGCCGACTTCGTCACCACCGAGGACGGCACCGGGGTGGTGCACCTGGCCCCGGCGTTCGGTGAGGACGACCAGAACACCTGCAACGCCGCCGGCATCCCGACGATCGTCACCGTGGACGACCACACCCGGTTCACTGCTCTGGTCCCGCCGCACGCGGGGGAGCAGGTGTTCGACACCAACAAGCCGATCATCCGTGAGCTGCGCGACCGGGGTCTGCTGCTGCGCCACGACACTTACACCCACTCGTACCCGCACTGCTGGCGCTGTGACACGCCGCTGGTCTACAAGGCGGTGTCGTCGTGGTTCGTGGCCGTGTCCACCTTCCGGGACCGGATGGTGGAGCTGAACCAGCAGATCTCCTGGACGCCGACGCACGTCAAGGACGGCTCGTTCGGCAAGTGGCTGGCCGGAGCGCGGGACTGGTCGATCAGCCGGAACCGGTTCTGGGGCTCGCCGATCCCGGTGTGGCGCTCGGACGACCCGGCCTATCCGCGGGTCGATGTCTACGGCTCGCTCGACGAGTTGGAACGCGACTTCGGCGTACGCCCGGCCGACCTGCACCGGCCCGGTATCGACGAGCTGACCCGGCCCAACCCGGACGACCCGACCGGACGGTCCACGATGCGCCGGGTGCCGGAGGTGCTCGACTGCTGGTTCGAGTCCGGGTCGATGCCGTTCGCCCAGGTGCACTACCCGTTCGAGAACCGGGAGTGGTTCGAGCACCACTACCCGGGCGACTTCATCGTCGAGTACATCGGGCAGACCCGGGGCTGGTTCTACACCATGCACGTGCTGGCCACCGCGTTGTTCGACCGGCCGGCGTTCCGCAACTGCGTCAGCCACGGCATCCTGCTCGGCGCCGATGGGCGCAAGATGAGCAAGAGCCTGCGCAACTACCCGGACGTGTACGAGGTGTTCGACACCTACGGCTCGGACGCGATGCGCTGGATGCTGATGGCCTCGCCGGTGCTGCGCGGCGGCGACATGGCGGTGGTGGAGAGCGGCGTCCGCGACGCCGTCCGGCAGGTGCTGTTGCCGCTGTGGAACGTCTGGTACTTCTTCGCGTTGTACGCCAACGCGGAGGGCTACACCGCGACCCGGCGTACCGACAGCACCCACCTGCTCGACCGGTACGTGCTGGCCAAGACCGGTGAACTGGTCGACGAGGCCACCCGGCAGATGGACGGCTACGACATCTCCGGTGCCTGCGCCAGTGTGCGCACCTACCTCGACGCGTTGACCAACTGGTACGTCCGCCGGTCCCGGGACCGGTTCTGGTCCGGTGACACCGACGCGTTCGACACGCTCTACACGGTGCTGGAGACGCTCACCCGGGTGGTGGCGCCACTGGCGCCGTTGACCAGCGAGGAGATCTGGCGCGGGCTGACCGGTGAACGGTCGGTGCACCTGACCGACTGGCCGGCCGCCGGCGAGTTCCCCGCCGACCACGACCTGGTCGCGTCGATGGACGCGGTCCGCGAGGTCTGCTCGGCCGGGCTGTCGCTGCGCAAGGCCCGCAATCTGCGGGTCCGGCTGCCGCTGCCAGGGCTGACCGTGGCCAGCGCCGCCGCGCCGCAACTGCGGCCGTTCGCCGACCTGGTCGCCGACGAGGTCAACGTCAAGTCGGTGGAGTTCACCGACGCGGTCGCCGACCACTGCCAGCAGGTGCTGACCGTGGTGCCGCGGGTGCTCGGCCCCCGGGTCGGTGGCCAGGTGCAGGCGGTGATCCGGGCGGTGAAGTCCGGTGACTGGGCGCTGGGCGACGACGGCGCGCCGGTCGCCGCCGGGGTCCGGCTGGCCGAGGGGGAGTACGAGCTGAAGCTGGTCGCCGCCGACCCGGAGCATTCCGCACCGTTGCCGGCCGGGCAGGGGGTGGTGGTGCTGGACACCACCGTCACGCCGGAGCTGGCCGCCGAAGGGCTGGCCCGGGACCTGGTCCGGGTGATCCAGCAGGCCCGGCGGGAGGCGGATCTGCGGATCACCGACCGGGTCCGGGTCACGGTGGTCGCCGGGGCCGAGGTGGCAGCGGCGGTACGGGCGTACCAGGACTTCGTCGCCGGTGAGGTGCTCGCCGACGAGGTGACGTTCGTTCCGTCCGGTGCGTCGGCCGTCGGTCCGGCAGGTGGATTCGCCGGTGAGGTGGGCGACGGTGAGCCGGTGTCGGTGCGGGTGCAGCGGGTCTGACCGGTCCGGGCGGGATCCCGTCCGTTACCGTGTCTGTCCGACCCACCCATGCCTGTCCCGTCGCCGGAGGATCCGTGCCGCCGCTGTATTCGATCGGCAAAGTCACTGTCGGACCAGCGTTGCTGCTGGGCTGGCGGCCCAAGGTGGAAGGGCGGGAGAACGTCCCCACCACCGGCGGAGTGATCCTGGCCGCGAACCACCTGTCCGTCGCCGACGAGTACTTCCTCGGCGCGGTGCTGCCCCGGCACGTGGCGTTCTGGGCCAAGGCCGAGTACTTCGACGGCACCGGATTCCGTGGGCTGCTGACCAAGGGCCTGGTGACCGGGCTCGGCGCGATCCGGGTGGAACGCGGCGGCGGGCGGGCGGCGCTGAGCGCCTTCGACGGCGCGATCCCGCTGCTGCGGGCCGGCCGGCAGGTGGCCGTCTTCCCGGAGGGCACCCGATCGCCGGACGGGCGGCTGTACCGGGGCCGGACCGGGGTGGCCCGGCTGGCGCTGGCCGCCGGGGTGCCGGTCGTCCCGGTCGGGTTCGTCGGCACCGCGCAGGTCCAGCCGATCGGGTCGCTCTGGCCGAAGCTGAGCCGGGGCGCGGTCACGGTCCGGTTCGGCAAGCCGCTCGACTTCACCGGACGCGGCGATGACCGCTCCGAGATGCGCCGGATCACCGACGAGGTGATGAGCGAGATTCAGCAGCTCACCGGCCAGGAGTACGTGCCCCGGTACGCGCCACCGCGTACCGCCGGTGGGGCCAGGACCGGCGACGGCCAGCCGGGCAGCGGCAACGGCGACGCCGCCGGCTGAGCCGCTCCCGGGTCACTCCCGGCTGATCACCTGGGCGCGTAGTTGCCCGGTCAACGTCGCGCTCTCCTCGACCGACCGGCGGGTGAACAGCGCGGTGCCGAGGCTGCCGTGGTCGGCCCAGGCGCAGACCACCACGTCGTCGCCGTCGGAGACGCCGGTTCCACAGCTCAGGTGGGTGCCCCGGGCGCCGGTCTCGAACGTCTCGACGGCATCCATCTGGTACGCGTCGCTGATCCGGCCGACCTCGCTGTCCAGGTCGCTGCCTGGCGTCATCCGGAAGCCGGTGATGCCGTACAGCACCACGAGCTTGCCGTTGCCGTCCCGGTAGACCCCGGCGAAGGTGTCCTCGGCCAGCAGATGGGCGGTGCGCATCTCACCTTCCAACCGGGTGACCGTCTCCTGGCTGGAACCGTCGTCGCTGAGTCGCAGGTCGGCGACCTGCCCGGGGAGCGCGGCGTTCGCCGGGTACTGGTCCCACAGTGGCTTGCCGTAGTAGGCCGGGCAGCCACAGCAGCAGGCGACGGTGAGCAGGGTGAACAGCGTCGTCTTCCAGGGCCAGCGTCGTCGGCGTTGTTGTCGGCGCTGCCGACGGGCCGCCTTCCCGGTCGGCGCCGGCGGCCCGGTGACTGGCGGTCGGGTCACCGGGAGCCGGCTCGGGTTCGGTGGGTGCGGGCCGGCGACCGGTGGTGGTGGGTGCGGGCCGGCGACCGGTGGTGGCGGCGGGTCCGGGGGCGAGGAGGGCGCGGGTGGGGACACCGGCGGGGGGAAGGCCATCGGTTCCGGTGTCGGCGCCCCGGCACCGGGCCATTCGTCGGGTGGACCGGTCGACTGACCTGCCGGCCAGGGGTCGGCGGCGGCCCACGGGTCGACCGGGGTGCGGGTCGCCGGATCGTCCTCGGCGAACCCGTCGGGTGGTAGCTGCAGGGTGGGGTCACGGGGTGGTGGTTGCTCCGTCCGGGGGGCGTCCCGCTGCCACCAGCGCTGGTGCGGCCGCGGTGGCGGCACCGCTGCCGAGCCCCGCCACGGGGCCGGTGACGTGGCCGGGTCGGACCCGCCCGCCCCGGCCGGCTGGTCCGTGATCGGACCTTCATCCGGTTGCGGCTGCCGCATCGCAGATGCATCTCCTCTCGGACCCGTTCGAGGTTAGTACCGTGCGGCCAGCACGCCCGCTCCGCCCGCGTACTCTGGGTGGTTGATCCGGTGTCCGATGCGGTTTGGAGGAGGTTTGATGGGTGTCCCGGCAGGCGCTGCCCCGACGGCGACCGTGGGTGGCCCGACGGCCAGGTCGGTCTGGCCCCGGTTGGAGCCGCTGCTGCCTCAGGTCAGCAAGCCGATCCAGTATGTCGGCGGCGAGCTCGGCGCGGTGGCCAAGGACTGGGACGCCGCGGCGGTGCGTTGGGCGCTGATGTACCCGGACGCCTACGAGGTCGGCCTGCCGAACCAGGGCGTGCAGATCCTGTACGAGGTACTCAACGAGCAGCCCGATGTGCTGGCCGAACGGACCTACGCGGTGTGGCCGGACCTGGAACGGCTGATGCGGGCGCACGGGGTGCCGCAGTTCACCGTCGACGCGCACCGGCCGGTCGGCGACTTCGACGTTTTCGGTGTCTCGTTCGCCACCGAGCTGGGCTACACGAACCTGCTGACCGCGATCGACCTGGCCGGGATCCCGCTGTCCGCCGCCGACCGGGACGACGCACACCCGGTGGTGCTGGCCGGTGGGCACGCCGCGTTCAACCCGGAGCCGATCGCCGACTTCATCGACGCGGCGGTGCTCGGCGACGGCGAGGAGGCCGTCCTGGAAATCACCGGCATTGTCCGGCAGTGGAAGGCCGAAGGGTCGCCGGGCGGGCGCGATGAGCTGCTGCTGCGGCTGGCCCGTACGGAGAGCATCTACGTGCCGCGCTTCTACGACGTGGACTACCTGCCGGACGGCCGGATTCAGCGGGTGGTGCCGAACCGGGCGGATGTGCCGTTCCGGGTGCACAAGCGCACCACCATGGACCTGGACGCCTGGCCGTACCCGAAGAAGCCGATCGTGCCGCTGGCCGAGACGGTCCACGAACGCTACGCGGTGGAGATCTTCCGCGGCTGTACGCGCGGTTGCCGGTTCTGCCAGGCTGGCATGATCACCCGTCCGGTGCGGGAACGGTCCATCACCACGGTCGGGCAGATGGTCGCCGACGGCCTGGAGTACTCCGGTTTCCACGAGGTCGGTCTGTTGTCGCTGTCCTCGGCCGACCACTCGGAGATCGGCGACATGTGCTCCGGCCTGGCCGAGCAGTACGCGGGCACCAACGTGTCGCTGTCGTTGCCGTCGACACGGGTCGATGCGTTCAACATCGAGCTCGCGCAGGAGCTGTCCCGCAACGGTCGGCGTACCGGGCTGACCTTCGCCCCGGAGGGCGGCTCGGAACGGATCCGCCGGGTGATCAACAAGATGGTCTCGGAGGAGGACCTGATCCGCACGGTGGTGACCGCGTACACCAACGGCTGGCGTCAGGTGAAGCTCTACTTCATGTGCGGGCTGCCCACCGAGACCGACGAAGACGTGTTGCAGATCGCCCGGCTCGCCCACGAGGTGATCAAGGCGGGCCGGGCGGCGACCGGCTCCAAGGACATCCGTTGCACCGTGTCGATCGGTGGGTTCGTGCCCAAACCGCACACCCCGTTCCAGTGGGCGTCGATGCAGCGCCCGGAGGTAATCGACAACCGGCTGCGGCTGCTCAAACAGGCGATCAACGCCGACCGGTCACTTGGCCGGGCAATCGGCTACCGCTACCACGATGGTGAGCCGTCGCTGATCGAAGGGCTGCTGTCGCGCGGTGACCGGCGGGTCGGCGCGGTGATCCGCCGGGTCTGGGAGTCCGGTGGCCGGTTCGACGGCTGGAGCGAGCACTTCTCGTACCAGCGGTGGGTCGACGCGGCCGCTGACACGCTGCCAGCGTACGGGATCGACCTGGACTGGTTCACGGTCCGCGACCGGGACGCCACCGAGGTGCTGCCCTGGGATCACCTGGACTCCGGGCTGGACAAGGACTGGCTCTGGCAAGACTGGCAGGACGCGTTGGGCGAGTACGAGCAGGATGACTGCCGGTGGACGCCCTGTTTCGACTGCGGTGTCTGTCCGTCAATGGATACTGAGATCCAGATCGGTCCGACTGGGCAGAAGCTGCTGCCGCTGACGCCGGTCAACACCGGCCTGCGGACCCCGACAGCGGGCTGACTGGCGCGCCGCACCCATCCGGGTGAAGATGACGACGTTCCCTACCCCTTCCGAGGAGCATCACGATCAGCAGGAAGCCACAACCGGCAGGCGGCCAGGCACCGGTCGTGCAACGGATCCGGATCCGGTACGCCAAGCGCGGCCCGCTGCGGTTCACCTCGCACCGCGACTTCGCCCGGGCGTTTGAACGGGCATTGCGTCGGGGCGGTGTCCCGGTCGCCTTCTCTCAGGGATTCACCCCGCACCCCAAGATCTCCTACGCGAGCGCGGCCCCGACCGGTGTCGCCAGCGAGGCCGAGTACTTGGAGATCGGTCTGCAGCAGCAGGTCGATCCCGACCGGCTGCGGGTGGCGCTCGACGCCGCGCTGTCGTCCGGTCTCGACGTGCTGGAGGCGGTCGAGGCGACCGGCGGCAGCCTGGCCGACCGGATCGACGCGTCGCGGTGGCGGATCGAGCTGCCCGAGGTCGATCCGGAGTCGGCCGGCCGGGCGGTGGCGACGTTCGCCGCCGCCGAGGAGGTGCTGGTGGAGCGGTTGACCAAGCAGGGCCGACGGACCTTCGACGCCCGTGCCGCAGTGGTGCGGATTCTGGTCGTCGACCGGTCCGACAACACCGACGGACCAGGTGCCGGTCCGGGCAGCGGCCTACCTTCCGAGGTCAGCTCGGTGCCGTGTGCGATACTCGACCTAGTCGTCCGGCAGGTCACCCCGTCGGTACGACCCGATGACGTCCTCTCCGGCCTGCGCGTCATGGCCGACCTGGAGCCGCCGGTGCCGCCCCGAGTGACCCGGCTAGCGCAGGGAACACTGACCGCGCAGGGGGAGATCGTCGATCCGTTGGAGGCGGATCGAGCTGGGCAGCCATCGGTGAACGCCAGCCGTGTTCCGGCCGGCGCTCAGTAAGCCAGACTTCGGCGGTCTGCCTCCGGGTCTTTCGCCCCACCGGGCCGGAAGCTCAGCGGCGCGTCCGCCGGATCACTTTTTGCGGCAACCCTGCGTGGCAGCGCTCACCCGCGCCCGGGGCGGCCAGAACTGGAGAACGTCCAATGCTCGAAAACGAGCCCGAGGGCGGGGACCGGACCGGTACCGAACCGGCCGGCGCCACCGCTGATGTGACCCGATCCACGACCGCCCGTACGACGCGGCGGCGGACCAGCAAGGCCGCAGCGGCGGCCGCCGAGCCGGCGGCGGAGGCCACCGGCGGCGATACGGCCGCGACCGGCGGTTCGGCCGATCCGGCACCAGCCACCGGTGAACCGGCTGCGGTGTCGCGGACCCGCCGTCGCCGTTCGACGGCAGCGGACACCACCGGCGCGGATACCACCGGTACGGGTGGCCCGGCCGACAACGCCGGCCCGCCGGCCGACTCCGCTGCGGAGCCGGCCGAGCCGGCCGAGCCGGCCGTCAAGAAGACCACTCGGACCCGGCGGAAGAAGGCGGCCGAGCCGGCCGTCGTGGTGCCGGCCGAGGAGAGTGAACCCGCCCCGGGAGCAGCCGCTGCCCAACTGGCCACATCGCCGCCGGCCGGTCCCGCGACGCCGGCAGCCGAGCCGCTGGCCACCGCCGCCTCCGACGCGGAACCGGGTGCCGCCGTGGACCAGCCCGGCTCGGCGACCGACGGCGCGGCTGCGGCGCCGGACGCCGCGCCGCCTTCCCGCCGCCGCAGAGCGGCAGCCGGCCCACCGGTCGTACTGTTCATGGCGCCCGATCCGAAAAGCCCGCCGGTCGCCACCGACGCCGGCCAGCCGGCGGCAGCGGAGGCCGCTGTCCGGGCCGTCGACGGTGCTGAGGCGGCCGGCGAGGACGAGCCGGTGCGGCGCCGACGGCGGGGCCGGCGTAGCGCCGACGGCGAGCCGACGGCCGAGGCCGTCACCGAAGCAGCCGAGGCGCCGCAGGAGCAGCCCGCTGCGGCGACCACCGACACCGACGCGGACGACGATGACGACGACACGCCTGCCGGCCGGCGCCGCCGGCGCCGTGGCCGCCGGGGCCGGGGCCGCGGCAAGGGCGGCGCGGAGGAGGACGACGCCGACACCGGCGACGAGACCGAGGCGCCCGCTGACGCGGGATCGGCCGACGACGCCGACGCCGACGCCGACGGCGACTCCACGACCCGTCGGCGGCGTCGGCGCCGCCGACGTGGCTCCGGCGACGCCGAGTCCGGCGCCGAGGACGGTGTGCCGACCGTCGTCAAGATCCGTGAACCGCGCAAGACCGTTGACGAGGTGCAGGGCGTCACTGGGTCGACCCGCTTGGAAGCCAAGCGGCAGCGCCGTCGGGACGGTCGTGAGCAGCGGCGGACCCGTCCGCCTATCCTCAGTGAATCGGAGTTCCTGGCCCGGCGGGAGGCCGTCGACCGGGACATGGTGGTGCGCCAGCGCGGTGACCGGACCCAGATCGCCGTGCTGGAGGACGGCGTCCTGGTCGAGCATTACGTCACCCGGGCCTCGTCGGGCACCATGGCCGGCAACGTCTACCTCGGCAAGGTGCAGAACGTGCTGCCGAGCATGGAGGCCGCCTTCGTTGACGTGGGGCGTGGCCGCAACGCGGTGCTGTACGCCGGTGAGGTCAACTGGGACGCCACCGGCCTGGAAGGTCGGTCCCGGTCCATCGAGCAGGCGCTGCGTTCCGGTGACTCGGTGCTGGTGCAGGTCACCAAGGACCCGATCGGGCACAAGGGCGCTCGGCTCACCAGTCACGTCGCGCTCTCCGGCCGGCATCTGGTGTACGTGCCGAACGGCAACGCCTCCGGGATCAGCCGCAAACTGCCGGACACCGAACGCAAGCGGCTCCGGGACATCCTCAAAAAGTTGGTGCCCGACGGCGCCGGGGTCATCGTGCGGACCGCGGCCGAAGGCGCCAGCGAGGACGAGCTGTCCCGCGACGTCAAGCGACTGCAGGCACAGTGGGAGGACATCCAGGCAAAGGCGGGTTCCGGTGGCGCACCGACGCTGCTCTACGAGGAGCCGGACCTGGTCATCAGGGTGGTCCGGGACCTGTTCAACGAAGACTTCCGCGAACTGGTCGTGCAGGGTGACACCGCGTACGAGATGGTGGAGTCCTACCTCGCGCACGTCTCGCCGGACCTGCTGGCTCGGCTGCGCCGGCACGCTGCGGTGGCGGACGTGTTCGCCGAGCGGCGCATCGACGAGCAGATCCTCAAGGGCCTGGACCGCAAGGTGTTCCTGCCGTCCGGTGGTCACCTGGTGATTGACCGGACCGAGGCGATGACCGTCATCGACGTGAACACCGGCAAGTACACCGGCGCCGGCGGAAACCTGGAGGAGACGGTCACCCGTAACAACCTGGAGGCAGCCGAGGAGATCGTCCGCCAGCTACGGCTGCGCGACATCGGCGGCATCGTGGTGATCGACTTCATCGACATGGTGTTGGAGTCGAACCGGGAACTGGTGCTGCGTCGGCTGACCGAGTGCCTGGGCCGGGACCGCACCAAGCACCAGGTCACCGAGATCACGTCGCTGGGTCTGGTGCAGATGACCCGTAAGCGGATCGGTGCCGGGTTGCTGGAGGCGTTCAGCGAGACCTGTGACTGCTGCAAGGGCCGCGGGCTGATCATTCACACCGAGCCGGTGCCGGAGAAGTCGCGTTCGTCGGGCGGGACCGGGGCCGGGGACCGGGCGAAGGCGGTCGCCGCAGCTCCGGCCAGCGGTGGCGGTACGGGTGGTGCGACGGCCGGCGGCGGTCGCCGCCGGGGCCGCAAGGCCAATCAACCGGCGGACGACACCTCCCCGGCGCCTGACGTCACGGGTACCCCTGACGTCACGGGTACCCCTGAGGTAACGGCTGTGACCGGGGCGGACCAGCCGGATGAGCCGGCCGACGTGGTGGTCGTCGGCGTCGCCGAGGCTGCGGCCGAGGCCGAGGCTGCCCCGATCACCACCGGCGTGATCAAAGTTCCCGTCGCGGCAGCGCAACCGCTGGTCGATCCGACCGCGGAGGACGAGGACGAGACGATGGGCTACGACCTGTCCCGCTACGAGGTGGATCCGGTGGTCGAGAACGGCAACGGCGCGGCACCGGTCCGCCTGGCCGGGGCGGACGATCCCGACCTCGCCGATGACGACGATGACCAGGACGCGTCCGCGGCCGACCACGCCGCCGGCGGTCGGCGGCGGGTCCGTCGCAGCGGGGGCACCCGCCGCCGGACCCATCCCTGACCGGGGTCGATTTGAGGGTTGCCACCGGCATGGCGTACCCTTGCCGGTGGCGCACCCGGTGCGCCAGGTTCCCGCGTGCCCGTGACTGCTCAGTCCGAGACCGCCGCGTCCGTTCCCTACGGCGTAGCCGACGGTCCACCGAGCTGCCACGAACACCATCCGCCAGCGACAAACGACAGGAGTCCGCGTCCGATGTACGCGATCGTCAAGACCGGCGGCAAGCAGTACAAGGTCGCCGAGGGCGACGTGATCGAGGTCGAGAAGATCACCGGCGCCCCCGGTGACGCGGTGACGCTTCCCGCGGTGCTCCTCGTCGATGGCGACGACCTGGTGACCGACGCGACCAAGCTTGCCCAGGTCGCTGTGACCGGCGAGATCGCCGCGCAGACCAAGGGTCCGAAGATTCGGATCCACAAGTTCAAGAACAAGACCGGCTACCACAAGCGCCAGGGTCACCGTCAGCCGCTGACCCAGGTCAAGGTGACCGGCATCTCGAACGGGAAGTAGGCACCAGCCATGGCTCACAAAAAGGGCGCGTCCAGCTCGCGGAACGGCCGTGACTCCGAGGCCAAGCGTCTCGGTGTGAAGCGGTTCGGTGGTCAGGTCGTCAGTGCCGGCGAGATCCTGATCCGTCAGCGCGGCACCAAGTTCCACCCGGGTGACCTGGTTGGCCGGGGCGGCGACGACACGCTGTTCGCGCTGGCCACCGGCTCGGTGCAGTTCGGCACCAAGCGCGGTCGCAAGACGGTAAACATCGTGCCGCCGGCGCAGTAGCATCTGCCGTACAGCGCCGCCGCCGGCAGGCGCCCTGGCGTTGCTGGCTGACGCTTGTCGAGCAACCTGACGAGCGGGCTGCGGACCAGAGGTCCCAGCCCGCTCTGTCGTGTCCGCCGGTCCCTCCGGCGGCAGTGGAGAGGATAGGGCCGTGACGACCTTCGTCGACCGGGTTGTACTGCATGTGCTGGCGGGCAACGGTGGGCACGGCTGCGTCTCGATCCACCGCGAGAAGTTCAAGCCGTTCGGTGGACCGGACGGCGGCAACGGCGGGCATGGCGGCAGCGTCACCCTGGTCGTCGACCCGCAGGTGCACACCCTGCTCGATTTCCACTTCCGGCCGCACGCCAAGGCGGAGAACGGCAAGGGCGGTGCGGGCGGCAACCGGGACGGTGCCAAAGGTGCCGATCTGGTGCTCAAGGTGCCGAACGGGACGAGTGTGCAGGGTCTCGACGGCGAAGTGCTGGCCGATCTGGTCGGCGCCGGCACCAGCCTGGAGATCGCCCGGGGTGGCCGGGGCGGCCGGGGCAACGCCGCGTTGGCCAGCGCCCGGCGCAAGGCCCCTGGCTTCGCTGAGTTGGGCGAGCCGGGCGAGCAGCTTGACGTCGTACTGGAGCTCAAGAGCGTCGCCGACGTGGGTCTGGTCGGTTTTCCCTCGGCCGGCAAGTCGTCGCTGATCTCGGTGATCTCGGCGGCGCGGCCGAGGATCGCCGACTACCCGTTCACCACACTGGTGCCCAACCTCGGGGTGGTCCGGGCCGACGAGCACACCTTCACCGTCGCCGACGTACCCGGGCTCATTCCCGGTGCGGCCACCGGCAAGGGCCTCGGTCTGGAGTTCCTGCGGCACATCGAGCGGTGTGCCGTGCTGGCCCATGTGGTCGACACGGCGACTCTGGAACCTGGGCGGGACCCGCTGGCCGACATCGACGCGATCGAGGCGGAGCTGGCCGCGTATGGCGGTCTGGCGGACCGTCCACGGCTGGTGGTGCTGAACAAGATCGACGTACCGGACGGCAGGGCGATGGCCGAGCTGGTCCGAGACGACCTGACGGCGCGCGGGCTGCGGGCGTTCGAGGTCAGTACGGCGACCCGGGAAGGGCTGCGGGAGCTGACCTACGCACTGGCGGAACTGGTCGCCGCCGCCCGTGCGGCCGCCCCGGAGCTGGAGCCGACTCGGATCGTGCTGCGGCCGGCGGCCGTCGACGACGCCGGATTCACCGTCGAGCCGGCCGCCGACGGCGGGTACCGGGTCCGGGGATCCCGCCCGGAACGCTGGGTACGGCAGACCAACTTCGACAACGACGAGGCGGTCGGCTTCCTCGCCGATCGGCTGGCCCGGCTGGGCGTGGAGGACGCGTTGGCCAAGGCGGGCGCCGAGCCGGGTGCGTTGGTGCGAATTGGCTCGTGGGAGTTCGACTGGCAGCCGAGCCACTTCGCTGACGTCGAGTATGTGCCGAGCTCCCGTGGCACAGACGTCCGGCTGGAGGAGCAGTCGAGCCGGGCCAGCGCCGCCCAGCGGCTGGCGGACCGCAAGGCCCGCCGGCAGCGGCCGGTCGAGGACGACCCGGACGTATCGAGGTAACTGACTGTTACCAAGTGGGTGGGTGGCAGGTGAACGTCGGGTTGTCGGAATCAGGCCTGATCCCGGCCAACTGGACGAAACCTTCGGGAAACGCGTCTTGTCTATTGTGACTGAGTGTTGATCGAGCGCCGTCTGCCTACCGACCCGGAGGTCGCCGCCCTGATCATGACCCAGCAGCGCGAGCTAACTGAGGCGGAGCGTGCCGGCCGACCGGTCGACCCGGTCGGGTTCCCGGTGCACGACGACGCCCGGTATCTGGTGTGCGTGCTGGACGGGCGGGCGGTCGCCTGTGGTGCCGTCCAGGCGCTGGACGCGCAGACCGCCGAGATCAGACATGTGTACGTACGGCCGGCCTACCGGGGCCGGGGGATCGCACGGCACTTGCTGACCGCGCTGGAGGAGTCGGCGTACGCGGCCGGGCACACCGTCTTCCGACTGGAGACCGGCAGCTACCTGCCGGTGGCGCTGCACCTGTACGCGTCGGCAGGCTACGCCCGGATTCCGGTTTACGGCGAGTACGTCGGCAATCCGTACAGCGTCTGCTTTGAAAAGCGGATTCCGGTCGCTGCGGCCTGACCGTCCTGGCTCATGCTGCCCGGCGAAGCGGACGGGGTGGCCGATCCCGGGCGAATGGTGGACGATGTCGGGTCATGAGCGATTCGCCGGTTCTGGACAGCCCCGAGGCTATCGATGCTCATCTCGCTGCGGCGATTGAGCGGTGGGAGCGGGGTCGGCGCGGGGTGCGGTTCGTTCTCTGTGACGAGGAGGACCGCGTTCAGGTCCACTGTCCGGTCGACGACCTGCCGGCGCGGCTCGACCCGGACGACTGCGCCCAGGCGGTCGGGATCTTCGCCAACGCGCTCGCGGAGCGGGCGGGTGACGGCTCGATGCTGGTGGTGCTCACCCGGTCCGGTTCGAGCGCGGTCGGCGACCCGGACCGGCTCTGGTTCCACACCGCGTACCACGTGTGCGGGCAGGCCGGCGTGCGGCTGCTCGGCGTACACCTGGTGACGCCGACCGACCAGCGGCGCATCCTGCTCGACGACGCGCTGTAGTCCTGGCCCGACCCGCCTGCTGCAGCCGGTGTCTCTCAGTCCAGGAGTGTCAAAGATTGTCGCCATCGTCGCGGCGATGGTGGTACGGATCGTGGTGGAGATGGCGGCACCCAGCGAGACGTACCAGATCGACGTCCGCGACAAGGACATCAACCGCCGGGGCGACTACGTCGCCGGGCTGATCCTCTCGACCGGGATGGTACTGCCGCTCGGGCTGACCCTGGCCGAGCTCGACCTCTTCTGGATCGCCAACGCCATCTACGCGGTGTTCATGGTGTCGATGTCGGTCGGCGCGATCGTCAAGATCGTCGCGTATCGCCGGGGGTGGTGACAGGTGGGCAGACCGACCAGGGTGACCAATTCGATCCGGGCCGCCCTACGGTTCGCCAACGGTGAGATGACCCAGGCCGAGCTGGCCAAACGGCTCGGCGTGCCCCGACAGACCGTCATCGCCATCGAGCAGGGGAAGCACTCGCCGTCGTTACGATCTGAGCGCCGCAGGCCCTGCCCGGCCCGGCGGACCGGTCCCAGATACTCGGCGACCATCCAGCGGAACGACTCAGCGAAGCTGACTACCCGTGGGCCCTGACCAACTCAATGTGGTCCACTGTCACGCACTCCCGGTTAGCCGATGCTCTTGGCCACCTGTGCGATCAGGTCGGCTGACTCGGCTGGCGACAAAGCGGCCGCACAGTGGCGGCTGACCGCGCTCCTGCCCCGGGCCGTCGCAACCGTCGAGTCAATCCAGGTCGAACTCGCCGTCCTGGGCGCCGGCGACGAACGCGTCCCACTCGGCCTGGGTGAAGACCAGGATCGGACCGTCCGGCTCGGCCGAGTTGCGCATCCCGATCAGGTCGTCGACGAACGCGATCTCGACTGCGCCCTCGGACGCGTCGCCCTCGGCCCGCTGCCACACCGCCCGCGACAGGTCGAAATCGCCCTTGGGGTGCTGCGCCATCGTCGACTCCTTCGATACTGGAAACACATACTGGGGAACACACGCGGGACCTGTCGGGCGGTACACGCCCGGTTACCGGCACAGGTTAACGCCCGCCGCCCCGGGCGGGTGCGGCAGGATGGTCTGATGCCGAGCCTGACCCGCGTCGAGGCGGCCGAGCGCGCCGAGGCGATCACCGTCGAGTCGTACACGATCGACCTCGACCTGACCATCGGTGACACCGAGTTCGGTTCGACCAGCGTGATCGAGTTCCGGGCCGCGCCGGGAGCCGCGACGTTCGTCGAGGTCGCCCCGGCGAAACTGACCCGGGTACGGCTCAACGACGTCGACCTGGATCCGGCGGGCCTCGACGACAACCGGGTGCCGCTGACCGGGCTCGCCGGGCGTAACACGCTGACCGTCGAGGCGCGGATGGCGTACTCCAACTCTGGGCAGGGGCTGCACCGCTTCGTCGACCCGGCCGACGGTGAGACGTACCTGTATGCCATGTCGTTCCTGGACGACGCGCCGCGCATCTTCGCCTGCTTCGACCAGCCAGACCTGAAGGCACCCGTACGGCTACGGGTCACCGCGCCGCCGCAGTGGACGGTGGCCGGCAACGGCCAGCCGGTCGGCGCGCCGGTGGACGGGCGCTGGGAGTTCGCGCCAACGGTGCCGCTGGCGACGTACCTCGTGACCCTGATCGCCGGGCCGTACCACGCCCGCCACGCCGAGCACGACGGCGTCCCGCTGGCGCTGTACTGCCGGCGTTCGCTCGGCCCGCACCTGGACGTCGATGCCGAGGAGATCTTCACGATCACCCGGCAGTGCCTGGACCGGTTCCACGAGCTGTTCGACGTGCGGTATCCGTTCGGCGGCTACGGTCAGGCGTTCGTGCCCGAGTTCAACGCCGGCGCGATGGAGAACCCGGGCCTGGTGACCTTCCGCGACGACCACATCTTCCGATCGGCGGTCACCGACAGCGAACGCGAGCGGCGGGCCACCACCATCGCTCACGAGATGGCCCACATGTGGTTCGGCGACCTGGTCACCATGCGGTGGTGGGACGACCTGTGGCTGAACGAGTCGTTCGCCGAGTACCTCGGGGTGCGGGTGACCGCCGAGGCGACCCGGTTCACCGACGCCTGGACGACTTTCGGCATCCTCTACAAATCCTGGGGGTACGCCGCGGACCAGCGCCCGTCGACCCATCCGGTGGCGCCGGAGGAGGTCGCCGACGCCGAGCGGGCGTTGCTCAACTTCGACGGCATCTCGTACGCCAAGGGCGCGTCGGTGCTGCGCCAGTTGGTGGCCTGGCTGGGCGACGAGCCGTTGCTGGCCGGGCTGCGGGCGCATTTCGCCGCCCACCGGTTCGGCAACGCCACGCTGGCCGACCTGCTCGACGCGTTGACTGCGGCGAGCGGCCGGGACCTGTCCGGCTGGGCGGAACGGTGGCTGCGGCAGGCGCAGGTGAACACGATCCGGGCCGAGACGGTCGTCGACGAGGCCGGTCGATACCGGGAGGTCGCCCTGATCCAGACCGCACCGCAGCGCCATCCGGTGCTGCGTCCGCACCGGATCGGGCTGGGGTTGTTCGACGCCGAGGCGACCGGGGACCGGCGAGTGTCGGTGCGGCGGCGCTGGCTGGCGGTGGACCTGGCCCCGGACGTCGACGGCGGGCGGACCCTGGTGCCGGCGCTGGTCGGTGAGCCGGCGGCCGACCTGCTGCTGGTCAACGACGGTGACCTTACGTACGCCAAGGCACGGTTCGACCCGGCGTCGGCGGCCGCGCTGCCGGCGATGCTGCCCGGAATGACCGAACCGCTGGCCCGGGCGGTGTCGTGGACCGCGACCCTGGACGCGGTACGTGACGCGCAGCAGCCGGTCGCCGACCTGGCGGCGCTGATCGAGCTGGCCCTGCCGACCGAGACCGTGGTGGTGGTCATCGGGGACGTGCTGCGGCTGAGCCGGTCGGTGATCGACCGGTACGCGCATCCGGTGGACCGTCCGGTGCTGCGATCCCGGCTCGGTGCCGCCTGCGCCCGGCTGCTGGCCGTGGCCGGGCCCGGAACGTCGGTCCAGTTGGCCGCTGCCCGGGGGGCGATCACCGCCAGCGGGGACGTGGACTGGTTGCGCGGGTGGTTGACGGGGCGGGTGGTGCCGGCCGGGTTGGCGGTCGACGCCGACCTGCGCTGGCTGCTGCTCTACCGGCTGGCAGCGTGCGGCGGTGTCGGCGTGACCGAGATCGACGACGAGGCCGGCCGGGACCGCAGCGCGGCCGGTGAGCAGTGGGCCGCGAAGTGCCGTGCGGCGGTGCCGGACCCGGCCGCCAAGGAGCGTGCCTGGCAGACGATCGTGACCGATACCAGGCTGTCCAACCGTCTCGTCGAGGCGTACGCGGAAGGGTTCTGGCAGCCGGAACAGACCGAGCTGACGGCGCCGTACGTCGACCGGTACTTCGCCGATCTGCCGGCGGCGACCCGGCGCCGTACGGCGTGGCTCGCCGACCGGGTGGCGGAATCGGCCTTTCCACAGTTCGCGGTGAGCGAGCGGACCCGGGCGGCGGCGACCGCGATGCTGGCCCGCGACGATCTCACCGCCGGGCTGCGCCGGGTGGTAACCGACGCCACCGACGAACTGGACCGGGCGTTGGCCGCCCGACGTCGGTACGCAGCCGGTGCCGGTGCAGGACCCGCGTAGGCGGGGATCGCCGTAGGCGCAAAGCGGGAGCAGCCCCCCGAAAGTGTTGCCTACGCCACGCGACAGCCCGGGTGGGTGGATCATCGGCATACGATTCGTCGATGGACGATGGCATCCGTCGGGTCGGCATCATGGGCGGCACCTTCGATCCGATCCACCAGGGTCACCTGGTCGCGGCGAGCGAGGTGGCCGAGCGTTTCGCGCTCGACGAGGTGGTATTCGTGCCGACCGGGGATCCGTGGGAGAAGGCCGGGCTGACCGTCACTCCGGCCGAGGACCGGTATCTGATGACCGTGATCGCGACCGCGTCGAACCCGACGTTCCAGGTGAGCCGGGCGGACATCGACCGGCCCGGCCCGACGTACACCGTCGACACGTTGCGCGACCTGCACTCGGTGTACGGGCCGAAGGCGCAGCTGTTCTTCATCACCGGCGCGGACGCCCTGGAGAAGATCCTGTCCTGGAAGGACACAGATACGATGTTCGAGCTGGCCCACTTCATCGGGGTGACCCGGCCTGGGTTCGAGTTGTCCGCCGAACACCTGCCGGCCGACACGGTGTCCCTGGTCGAGGTGCCGGCGATGGCGATCTCGTCGACCGAGTGCCGGGCGCGGGTGGCTGCCGGCAAACCGCTGTGGTACCTCGTGCCGGACGGGGTGGTGCAGTACATCGCCAAACGTCGGCTGTATGAGACGGAATCTTCGGGGGGATGACTCCTCGGTGTCATAATTTGGGTGTTATATCCGCATTTCCTGGCTGGTCGAGTGTGAGAGGCTAGAGCAGCGAAGCTGTCTAGCTGAAGGAGTGTTGTCGAGGTGATCCGATGAGCGCCTCAGAGCGCGCGCGGGAGCTGGCCCTGACGGCCGCCCAGGCCGCCGCCGACAAGAAGGCGCAGGACATCGTCGTCATCGACGTGGCCGACCGGATGGCGATCACCGACGCCTTCGTGCTCGCCTCGGCGCCCAACGAGCGCCAGGTGCTGGCCGTCGTCGATGCCATCGAGGAGAGCCTGGTCCGGCTGCCGGACAAGGCCAAGCCGATCCGGCGTGAAGGCGACCGTGCCGGCCGGTGGGTGCTGCTCGACTTCAACGACATCGTGGTACACGTCCAGCACACCGAGGAACGCGAGTTCTACGCCCTCGACCGGCTCTGGAAGGACTGTCCGGTCATCCCGTTCGTCGACCGCGACCTGGTCGAGGCCGAAGCCGGGGCCACCGAGTGACCCGATTGATCGTCTGGCGGCACGGCAACACCGACTGGAACGCCGGCGACCGGGTGCAGGGCCAGACCGACACCGCGCTCAACGACCTCGGCCGGACCCAAGCCGCCGCCGCCGCGCCGCTGATCGCGGCGCTACGACCGAACGCGATCGTCGCCAGCGACCTGCAGCGGGCCGCCGACACCGCAGCGGCCCTGGCGGCACTCACCGGCCTTCCGATCCGATCCGATCCCCGGTTGCGGGAGCGGCAGTACGGGCTCTGGCAGGGGCTCACCATGCCGACCATCGCGGAACGGTTCCCCGCCGAGCACGCCCGCTGGCGAGCCGGCGATCCGTCGCCCGGCTGTGCCGTGGAGAGCCTCGACGACCTTGGTAAACGGGTCGGGGAGGCGTTGCAGGACGCGGCTGACGCGGCGCCGGGCGGGACCGTGGTGGTCGCCACCCACGGCGGTGCGGCCCGGCAGGGCTGTGGCCATCTGCTCGGCTGGGGGGTCGCGGTGCTGCGTACCGTCGCGCCGCTGCAGAACTGCCACTGGACCGAGCTGCGGTACGACGAGTCGCGTGGCTGGCAACTGCGGGCACACAACGTCGGGGTGAGCAGCACCCGGGACCTCCCCGCCCCGGTCTGACCCGGCAGCCGGTCCGACCCCACCGGTGGCCTGACCCGGCACGATTACCGACGATCAGCTAGCGTGCCGGCATGTCCGTCGCGGTCGTGACCGACTCCACCGCCTACCTGCCGGCCGATCTGGCGCAGCGGCACCACCTCACGGTGGTGCCGCTGACCGTGCTGGTCGACGGCGTCGAACGTCGGGAAGGCCTCGATCTGACCCCGACGGAGGTGGCCCACGCGTTGACCGTGCGGCGGTCGACGGTCAGCACCTCGCGACCCGCGCCCGAGCAGTTCGCCGAGACGTACCGGCGACTGCTGGGTGCCGGTAGCTCCGGGGTCGTGTCGGTGCACCTGTCGGCCGGGCTGTCTGGCACGGTCGCGGCCGCCGAACTGGCCGCCCGGCAGACCGGCCCGGACCGGGTCGCGGTGGTGGACAGCGGCTCGACCGGCATGGGGCTGGGCTTCCCGGCGCTCGCTGCGGCGACGGTGGCGGCCACCGGGGGTGACCTGGCCGAGGTCAGCGCCGCCGCGACCGCCGCAGCGGCGCGCACCCGAACCTTCTTCTACGTCGACACGTTGGAGCATCTGCGGCGCGGCGGTCGGATCACGGCAGCGTCCGCGCTGCTCGGTACGGCGCTGGCGGTCAAGCCGATCCTGCGGGTGCAGGACGGCCACATCGTGCTGCGCGACAAGGTACGCACCGCCGCCCGTGCCCTGGCCAAGCTGGTCGACCTCGCCTGTCTCGCGGCCGGCGACGCGTCGCGGGTCGATGTCGCCGTACACCATCTCGACGATCCAGACCGGGCCGCCGCCCTGTGTGCGGAACTGACCTCCCGGCTGGGTGACCGGCTGCAGGACGTGCACGTGGCGCAGATCGGGGCGGTGGTGACGGCACACGCCGGCCCCGGTCTGCTCTCGGTCGTGGTGCACCGGCGGGCGGGCTTCTGACCGCCGGCCCATAGCAAGATCCGGGTCCGGTACGGGGCATTGTCCACAACGCGCCGGTCATCCACAGACCGGCCCGCAGCTCGGTCCGCCGTCCTGGCCGGCGGCATAGCTTCTGCACGTGACCGACGACGACACCGTCCAGCGGCGGCTGGCCCTGCTGACCCACGCCGGTGGCGGCCTACGGGCGCCGGTAGACCACGACCGGCCGACCGGCCACGACCACGGGGAGCCGACCGGCCGCAGCGGTCCGGCCGACCGCGACCGCGGAGATCCGGTCGGATCGGGCGACCCACTCGACCTCGACGGCCCGGCCTTCTCCGGGGCGGCCGCCCGGCTGCCCGCCTTCGACCCTGGCCGGCGGGGAGTACGGGCACTCGCCGCCGTGGCTGTCGTGGTGGTCGCCGTCGCCGCGCTGCTCGCCTGGCGGGCTCGACCCCGGGTCGAGCCGGTGCCGTCCGCCGACGGCGTCCCGGCCCAGACCGCCCCGGTGCCGGCCGCGGCCGGTGGGCCGAGTCCTGAGGGCCGTCCCGCTGCGGCTGGACCCGGGACGACCGGTACCGGTGGACCGACACAGCTGATCGTCGCGGTGACCGGTCGGGTCCACCGGCCAGGTCTGGTGACCCTGCCGGCAGGTTCCCGGGTGGCCGATGCCCTGGAAGCGGCCGGTGGTGCACTGCCCGACACCGACGTCGCCTGGCTCAATCTGGCCCGCCCGGTTCAGGACGGCGAGCTCGTCGTGGTCGGGGTCACCCCGCCGCCGGGAGCCGTGACCGGGCCTGCCCCTGCCGCCGGCCAGCCGGGCGGGACCGGCAAGGTCGACCTGAACGCCGCCAGCCAGCAGCAGTTGGAGGCGCTGCCGGGGGTTGGCCCGGTGCTCGCCCAGCGAATCATCGATCATCGCGAGCGGGTAGGCGGGTTTGCGTCCGTCAACGACCTGCGCAAGGTCAGCGGTATCGGCGACGCGCGATTCGACCAACTGCGTGACCTGGTGACGGTGTGAAGGCATCCGGCGACAACCGGGTCGGGCCGCCGGATCTGCGGCTGGCCGGATTCGCGGTGGCCTGCTGGCTGGCCGCCTTCGCTGTGGTGTGCGGCACGGCTGTACTGGCGGTGGCACTGGTCATCGGTGGCGTGACGCTGGTCGGCCTGCTCGGCGTCTACCTGACCAGGGGTACGGGCACCGGCCGCAGCCGGGCGGCCCGGCGGCCCGGCAACGACTCCGACCTGCCCCGGCTGACCAGGTGGATGCACGCGTACGGCTGGCTGGCCATGGCGGTGGTGCTCGGGGTCGTCTGTGGTGCCGCCGCTGCCGGCGCACGGGTGGCGGCGCGTGACGCCGGGCCGCTCGCGGCACTGGTTGACGACCGTGCGGCGGTCACTGCGGAGCTGGTGATCCGCGATGATCCTCGACGGGTCAGGTCAGCGGTGGCGGGACCGCCGCTGTGGCTGGTGCCGGTCCGGCTGGCTGGCCTGTCCGGCTCGCCGGCCGTCCGGCCCGACCACGGCGTCGCGGGTCGGCTGGTCGGTCCGGTGCGGTTGCTCGTCCTCGGCACCAGCAATGCCTGGGACGGGCTGCTGCCCGGGCAGCGGGTGCGGGTCGCCGGCCGGTTGGCGCCACCACGCGGTGGTGATCTGACTGCAGCCGTGCTGTCCACCGGGGAGGATCCGACGCCGGTCGGGTCCTCGATCTGGACGCAGCGGGCGGCCGGTGTTTTGCGGTCGGGCCTGCAGCGCGCCTGCGAGCCGTTGCCAGACCAGCCCGGTGGCCTGTTGCCCGGTCTCGTCGTCGGCGACACCAGCCGGCTGGATCCTGCGGTGGAGGAGGACTTCCGGGCGACCGGGCTGACCCATCTCGTCGCGGTGAGTGGTTCCAACGTCGCGGTCGTCGTCGGTTTCGTCCTGCTCGGGATGCGCTGGTGTCGGGCTGGTCCCGGCCTGACTGCGGTCGCGTGCGCCGTGGCGCTGGTCGGCTTCGTGATCCTGGCCCGTCCCTCGCCCAGTGTGGTACGGGCCGGGGTGATGGGTGCAGTCGGGCTGCTCGCGCTGGCGACCGGACGTCGGCGGGCGGCGTTGCCCGCGCTCGGCGCGACCGTGGCCGTCCTGGTCGTGGTCGATCCGGAGCTGGCCTCGGACGCGGGGTTCGCCCTGTCTGTATTGGCGACCGGTGGTCTGCTGCTGTTCGCACCCGGCTGGCGGGACGCGATGGTGGTTCGTGGCGTTCCCGCTCCGCTGGCGGACGCGTTGGCGATCCCGGCGGCGGCGCAGCTGGCCTGCACCCCGGTCGTCGCCGGCCTGTCCGGGCTGATCAGCCTGGTCGCGGTCCCCGCCAACCTGCTCGTGGTGCCAGCGATCGCCCCGGCGACGGTGCTCGGGGTGGCGACAGCCGTCGTCTCACCGGTCTGGCCGGGCGGTGCCGAGCTGCTCGCCTGGCTCAGTCACTGGCCAGCCTGGTGGCTGGTGACGGTGGCCCGATACGGGGCGCGGGTTCCCGGGGGGTCGCTGCCGTGGCCGGACGGGGCGTTCGGTGCGCTGTCCCTCGCCGCGTTGACGGTCGTCGTGCTGGTCCTGGCCCGCCACGGGATGGCCCGTCGAGTGCTGGCGGTGGTGGCGGTCGGAGCCGTGGTCGGGGCGCTGCCGGTGCGGCTCGCCGCGTCGGGCTGGCCACCGGATGGCTGGGTGGTCGCGGTCTGTGCGGTGGGCCAGGGGGACGTGGTGGTGCTACCCGCCGGTTCCCGGTCCGCTGTGGTCGTCGACGCCGGCCCGGACCCGGCTGCGGCCGACCGGTGCCTGCGTCGTCTCGGCATCAGCCGAGTGCCGCTGTTGGTGATCAGTCATTTCCACGCCGACCATGTAGCTGGCGTCGACGGTGTCCTGCGGCACCGTCTGGTCTCGGCGGTGGCGACTACCGGGTGGCCGGAGCCGGCTGCCGGCCGGGACGCGGTGCAGTTGGCGGCGGCGGCCCGAGGCGTCGCGGTCGGACCGGTTTCGCCTGGCTGGAGCTACCGTCGCGGCCCGGTCGAGCTGACGGTGCTCGGCCCCACCGAGCCGTTCATCGGGACCAGGTCCGATCCGAACAACAACTCCCTGATGCTGCTGGCCGTCGTGGATGGTGTACGGATCCTGTTGACCGGTGACGCCGAGCACGAATCGCAGGAAGCGCTACTGGACCGGTTCGGGGCGGCCGGACTGCGGGCGGACGTGCTCAAAGTAGCCCACCACGGGTCGGCCTTCCAGGATGTCGGCTTCCTGGACGCAGTGGCACCCAGGGTTGCGGTGGTGCCGGTCGGTGCCGACAACCGGTACGGACATCCGGATCCGGGAGTGCTCGCCCGGTTGTCGGCGCGGGGAGCGCGGGTGCTGCGGACCGATGTCGACGGTGATCTCGCGGTGGTATGGCGTGACGGCGGGCTCGCGGTCTCCCACCGGAGAGCTGACGCCAACGCCCGTAGCGGCTGATCCGGGTGGGACGGAACACCACAGTCAACTGGGATGTTCCGGTGTCGTTCGTAACAGCTCGCCGACAAATGTCCCTATTATCGGAGGGTGATCGAACGACTACTCAGCGAAAAATTGGGGGTTGATCTCGGTGCTACGACCCGTGCGACTATGGCGGGCGTGAAAATTGCCGCCCCGCCCGCCGTGGTACTCGTGCTCGGTGACGAGGAACTTCTGGTCACTCGGGCTGTGACGGAAGCCGTCCAGGCTGCCCGGTCCACCGATCCCGACGCCGACGTCCGGGAGTACGAGGCGGGCGCGGTCAGCGCCGGCGAGGTCGCCGAGATGCTCAGCCCGTCCCTGTTCGGCGGTCGGCGACTGCTCGTCCTGCGCAGCGGCCAGGATGCCCGAAAGGACCTGACCGCCGCGTTGCTCGGATACGCGAGGCAACCCGATCCGGACGTGACGCTGCTGGTCACCCACGCGGGCGGTGCCAAGGGGAAGGCCTTCGCCGACGGGCTGCGGTCGGCCGGGGCGACCGTGGTGCCGGCGGCCAAGCTCAAGGGGCACCGGGAACGGGTCGCCTTCGTCCGCGACGAGTTCCGGCGCGCCGGCGGCAGGTGCACCGACGACGCCGCCGAGGCGTTACTCGCCGCGGTCGGCAACGACCTGCGGGAGCTGTCTGCGGCCTGCACCCAACTGCTGGCCGACACGGGCGGCCGGGTCGACGCGGCGACCGTGGCCCGGTACTACCGGGGTCGTGCCGAAGTGAGCGGATTCACCGTGGCCGACGCGGCGATCATCGGCGACGTGCCGGGAGCCCTGGAAGCACTGCGGTGGGCCCTGCACGTCGGAGTAGATCCGGTGCCGATCGCCGACGCGCTCGCCGACGGCATCCGTACCGTGGCCCGGGTCGCATCCGCCGGTCGGGGGAGCCCGTACCAGCTGGCGAGCAGTCTCGGCATGCCCGCGTGGAAGATCGAGCGTGCGCAACGGCAGAGCCGGGGCTGGAGTGCGGGAGGCCTGGTCGATGCCATGCACGCGGCGGCGCGGTGCAATGCCGATGTCAAGGGCGGGTCGGACGACCGGGACTACGCGCTGGAGCGGGCCGTTGTCGCGGTCGCGCAGGCCCGTCGCAGCGGTGGTGATCAGCGGTGAGCGGTCGCGACCATCGGGAGCCGCGTGACCATCAGAACCCGGCCGACGAGCAGGATGCCGTCGAGGACGAGTTGCCGCCGCTCTACGCCCGGGCGCTGCGGCTCCGGTACGTGCAGCCCAGCGGGTTGACCTGTCTGGCCTTCTTTGAGGGCAGCTTCGTACTGGGCGGGCTGCTCGCCCTGGCGGAACTGATCCCCTGGTGGGGCATGCTGGTCCTGCCGGTCGCGGTGGCCGTCATGGTGAAAATCAACGATCTGGTCGCCGGTGCGGTCGAGCGGTCGGCGGAGCTGGTCCCCGAGCGGGAACGGGAGATGTTCCGCCGCGAGGTGGTCCCGGCGGTCGGGCAGCCCGTACGGTCGTTTACCGGGATCCGGACCGGCCCGGCGTTTCCGGCCGGCAGCGCCGTCCCCGGCATCCAGACCGGCTCCGGTGTCCAGATTGGTCCCGGTATCCGGATCAGGCGGATCGGCGGTGCCCACGTCGAGGCGACCGCAGCGACGGCTACCGCGTCAGCGGCGACCTGTGCGGCCCTCGCGGCGCCGACGGTACTCCTGCAGACCGTCCCGCCCAGCCCTACGGCCGCGACCGCTGCTGCGCTTGCCGCGCCGACAGTGCTGCTGGACGTGGTCCACACCGGTCAGCTCAGCGAGCACCAACCACCGGTACCCGAGTGACGTAAACCAGTTGGGTCGGGACTGGCGCAGCTCCGCTGGGTCGGATGGGTCGGAGCCAGCTGGTGGCATCGGTCTCCCGAAACGGACCAGCCGACCTCGCGGGTCGGCTGATCCGCGAGGTCGGCTGGTCGGTGGGAACGGGATCGTCAGGAGCCGATCGACTGCAGGCGCTTGGCGATCGCGGACTTGCGGTTCGCCGCCTGGTTCTTGTGAATCACGCCTTTGCTGACGGCCTTGTCGAGCTTGCGGCTGGCCTCCCGCATCAGCGCGGCAGCCTGCTCGGTGTCGCCGTTCGCGTTGGCCTCGTTGAACTTGCGGACGGCGGTCTTCAGCGCCGACTTGACCGACTTGTTCCGCAGCCGACGCTTCTCGTTCTGCCGGTTGCGCTTGATTTGGGACTTGATGTTCGCCACGCGACAGCCTCGCCCTGCTCATCCGAAATCGAAACGACCAAAATGACAATCCGCCTGTGGCGTACGCGGCCGCCCGAGTCATCCCGGTGACCGGGTCCGGCGCAGTGGCCGGTCCGGACAGATATCGGGAGTCCGGCGGATAGCCGGGCCCGACAACCGGGATGCATGCTGGCGGCGCGTGTCGCCACGCGCGAAGGGCAAGGCTACCAGCTCACCGGTGCGCCGGCCAAAACGGGCCGGGCCAACCGCGCCGGGCGGCCAGCCAGGCCAGCGCCGTCTCCCCGCTGAACCGCTGGTGGGCGCGGACGTGCGGGGAGGCGCCGGTGGGCCCGGCGGACGCCTGGGTCAGCCAGTAGCCGGAGAGCGCCGCCAGCGCCGCGTCCAGCCCGCCGGGCGGCGCGTCGACCGCAGTCGGGTGCCGGGCGAACAGCGTGTCCGCGTCGAGACCACTGGCGAATGCGGTGACCAGCAGGCTCGTCGTGTCGAACCAGGCGGGACCGTGACACACCCAGGTCCAGTCGCAGATCCACGCCATCCCGGTCCGGTCGATCAGCAGGTTGTCGAGGCGCAGGTCGCCGTGGATGACCGCGTCGTCGGACACCAGGCGGGGAAGGTCCGCCTCCAGCGACGCCAGCTCTGGCAGGTGCCGCCGGAGCAGCCCATCGGTGTCGGTGTCGGTGTCGAACACCGGCATGGCTTCCCGGCCGGCGGCTATCTCCTGCCACCAGGCCAGGTCGGCGCTGGCCAGGTCGGCCAGCCGGGGCAGACCGATATTGACCAGTCCGGCCGGCGGCCGGCGCAGGGCGTGGGCCGCGCCAGCCCAACTGGTCAGGGCCGCGTCGAGCTCGGTCGGAGCCCAGGGAAGCGCCGGCATCCGGCCGTCGACCGAGTCGAGACAGAGTACGAAGTAGCCGGCGGTGGTGAGTGTCCACCGCGGCCTGGCCGCCGCTACCTGGGCCGGCAGTTCCCCCGTCAGCGCCGCCTCGCGGGCGTACCAGTCGCTGAGGTGTCGCTGCTCAACCAACGACGCGGCCTTGACGAACACCCGCTCGCCGGCGGAGGTGGTCAGGGTCGCGGCGAAGCCCCGGGTGAAGCCGCCGCCGGCGCTGGTCGCCCAGGTCACCGGGCTGCCGAGCCGACCGCAGATCGCCGCGCGCAGATCGGGTGGAAGGTCCGCCCAGGCGGGTCGAACCGATGTCGCGTCATACCGGATAGCGGGCAACCGCACTGTAGCCACCCCTCCATCCTGCCGCGTCGCCGCCACGAACCCCGGCAGCGGCACCCGGCCGGCATCCGGCGTTGGCAGCCGCGCTAGGTGGTGGCCCAGTGGTGGGCATGGGCACCCCGACGATCGGGGCGTGGGAACATAGGTTGCGGCCGGCGACGCCGGCTGAGACGACGGACTCCAGCCCAGCAGAACGGACCACCGTGCCTCCGACGCCCGATTCCGGCGTGAACGCCCCCGGTGCCACCGAACCCGGCAGCATCCGGAACTTCTGCATCATCGCGCACATCGACCACGGCAAGTCGACCCTCGCCGACCGGATGCTCCAGCTCACCGAGGTGGTCGACCCGCGCCAGATGCGGGCCCAGTACCTGGACCGGATGGACATCGAACGGGAACGCGGCATCACGATCAAGAGCCAGGCGGTACGGATGCCCTGGACGATCCGAGCCGGTGAACGCCAGGGCGAGTCGGCCGTGCTCAACATGATCGATACCCCGGGGCACGTCGACTTCACCTACGAGGTGTCCCGCTCACTCGCCGCGTGCGAGGGCGCGGTGCTGCTGGTCGACGCGGCGCAGGGGATCGAAGCCCAGACGCTGGCCAATCTCTACCTGGCGCTGGAGAACGACCTGCACATCATCCCGGTGCTCAACAAGATCGACCTGCCGGCGGCGCAGCCAGAGAAGTACGCCGAGGAGCTGGCGCATCTGATCGGCGGCGATCCGGCCGACTGCATCCGGGTCTCCGGCAAGACCGGCGAAGGTGTTTCGTACCTGCTCGATGAGATCGTCCGCCAGTTCACCCCGCCGGTCGGTGACGCGGCGGCACCGGCGCGGGCCATGATCTTCGACTCGGTGTACGACGTCTACCGGGGGGTGGTGACCTACGTCCGGGTGATTGACGGGCGGATCGAGGCCCGCGACCGGATCAAAATGATGTCCACCGGCGCGACCCACGAGCTGCTGGAGATCGGGGTGATCTCACCCGAGATGATCAAGGCGACCGGGCTCGGTGTCGGCGAGGTCGGTTACCTGATCACCGGGGTGAAGGACGTCCGGCAGTCCCGGGTGGGGGACACCGTCACCATCAACGGCCGGCCGGCGGCCGAGCCGCTCGGCGGCTACAAGGATCCCCGGCCGATGGTGTACTCCGGGCTGTATCCGATCGACGGTTCCGACTACCCGGCGCTGCGCGAGGCGCTGGACAAACTGAAGCTCAACGACGCGGCGTTGACCTACGAGCCGGAAACGTCCGGCGCGCTCGGCTTCGGGTTCCGCTGCGGCTTCCTCGGACTGCTGCACCTGGAGATCATCCGGGAGCGGCTGGAGCGGGAGTTCAACCTCGACCTGATCTCGACCGCCCCGAACGTGGTCTACCGGGTGGTGATGGAGGACGGCGAGACGGCCACCGTCACCAACCCGAGCGAATACCCGACCGGCAAGATCGCCGAGGTGCACGAGCCGGTGGTCCGGGCCACCGTACTGACCCCGAACGACTACGTCGGCGCGGTGATGGAGCTGTGTCAGGGGCGGCGCGGCTCGTTGCAGGGCATGGACTACCTCTCCGCCGACCGGGTCGAGCTGCGCTACACGCTGCCGCTCGCCGAGATCATCTTCGACTTCTTCGACCAGTTGAAGAGCCGCACCAAGGGCTACGCCTCGCTCGATTACGAGCCCTCCGGCGAGCAGCCGTCGGACCTGGTCAAGGTGGATATCCTGCTGCACGGTGAGCCGGTGGACGCGTTCAGCGCGATCGTGCACAAGGACAAGGCGTACAGCTACGGCACGACGATCGCCGCCAAGCTGCGCAACCTCATCCCGCGCCAGCAGTTCGAGGTGCCGATCCAGGCGGCGATCGGCAGTCGGGTGATCGCCCGGGAGACGATCCGGGCGATCCGCAAGGACGTGCTGGCCAAGTGCTATGGCGGCGATATCAGCCGCAAGCGCAAGCTGCTGGAGAAGCAGAAAGAGGGCAAGAAGCGGATGAAGATGGTCGGCCGGGTGGAGGTGCCGCAGGAAGCGTTCATCGCGGCCTTGTCCACCTCGGACGGCGGTGGCTCGGACGGGAAGTCCGGTGGCAAGCGGTGATCCCCCGTGGGTACGGACCGAGCGCGGCGTACTGCCCACGGTGCGGGGCCGGGCTTCCCGGTCCGCCGCCGGTGCGCTGCGGTGGCTGCCGCTACCAGCTGTTCCAGAATTCCCGGCCGACCGTGAACGTGGTGGTGACCAACCCGGCCCGGACCCGGTTCCTGGCCATCCGGCGGGCCAAGCCGCCCCGGGCCGGTCAGTGGGAAACTCCTGGCGGGTTCTGCGACGGGGCGGAACACCCCCGGTCGGCAGCGCTGCGCGAGTGCCGGGAGGAGTTGGGCGTCGAGGTCGAGCTCGGTGCGCTGGTCGGTCTCTACCTGGGTGAGTACGAGTTCCAGGACGAGACGTTGAGCGTGCTGGAGTGCTTCTTCCTGGCCACCCTTGCCGGCGACCGGGTCCGACTCGACTCGGCCGAGGCCACCGAGTGCGGTTGGTTCGCCCTCGCCGAGCCGCCGCCGTTGGCCTTCGCGACCATGGACGCGGCGGTACGGGACGTGGCGGCATCCTTCAGACGTTGACGCGGTTGATCGTCGGCGGAGGTGAATCGGTTTGGTTGTCGCGATGGCCGGGAACTTAGCGGTCACCAAGGACAACACGACATCTCCGACAAGGAGGATAAAAAATGACCGTAATGGGCATCATCACCGCTCTCATCGTCGGCCTCATCATCGGTGCGCTCGGCCGCCTGGTCGTGCCGGGCAAGCAGAACATCCCGATCTGGCTGACCATGCTGATCGGCGTCGGCGCCGCCCTGCTGGGCACCGTCATCGCCCGTGCCGGCGGCTTCGCCAGCACCGCCGGCTTCGACTGGCGGGAGTTCTTCGTGCAGGTGATTCTGGCTGCGGTCGGTGTGGCGCTGGTCGTCGGGGTCGGTGGCCGGCGCAGCATGAGCCGGTACTGACTGGCCGGGTCGACTGGCCGAGCGGTCGGGCCGACGGACTGGCCGCGCGATCGACAGCTGACGGCACCGGGTCCGTCGTCGGCGCCCGCCCCGCCTGTGCGGGGATGGGCGCCGACGACGGACCCGGTTTGCCGCAGATCAGCGCAGCCAGGGGATGCTGCGGTCGAGCAGCCCACGCTCCTTGAGTTCCTTACGGAGCGGGATCTCGTCGTCGATGTAGCCGTCCCAGTTGATGCCCCAGTAGTTGGCGGTGTGGGTGCCTTCGCCGAGCAGTTGTCGCTGCACCGGCGTCCGGTTCGCCCACCACTGGCCGTCCTTGTCGACATGCAACTCGTCCAGCGGGCGGATCCAGCGGTACGTGTACCCGATGAACAGCATCTTGCGGGTGATCGTGGACAGGTTGGTCGACCGGGAGTGCCACTGCCGGCGGTCGAAGATGAACGCGTCGCCCGGGTTCGCGGTGATCTCGACCGTGCCTTCGGGATCCGGGTTGTGCACGGTGAGGTCCGTCGGGCGGGGCAGCGAGTTGCGCAGGTGGCTGCCGGGGATCACCTTGGTGGCGCCGCGGCCGGTCTCCGACAGGTCGGACAGGACGTAGGCCACCTTCAGCGAGAACATCGGCCGGGGCAGGTTCGGGTCCATCGTCTCCGGGTCGGAGTTCTGCCGGTAGCCGTCCTGGTGCCACCCCCAGTACGGCTTCTCCGGCTCCAGCGCCGGTGGGGTGACGTCGAGGTGGTTGTGGTGGGTGTAGATGTTCCAGCCGGCCAGCCCCCACATGTAGGGGAACGCGATCGGATGGGTGAGCAGGTCGCCGAAGAGTTCGTCGCGGTCCAGGAAGCCCAGCAGGTGCAGGGTGCCGTCGGCGGTGGTCCTGCCGGCGGCCTTTTCCTCGGCGTACACCCGGTCGACCGTGGCCTCGAGTGCCGCCCGGTGGTCCTCGGTCAGCACGTTGCGCAGCAGGAGGAAGCCCTGCTCGTGGAACTCCTTGAGGTCGATGTCGCTGATCGCTTCGTAACCGGTCCGCCCGCCGTAATCGAACACAGCTTTCCCGTCCTGTCGGTGGTGCGCCCTTTTTCGGGCCTGGCGGATGCCGATCCTAGCCCGCCTCTCGGCCGGCCCGCCCGGACCGATTGTCAGCAATTCGCGGACCGCGTGGTCGGCCACAGCCGACTGCACGTGAGGTGTCGGGACATGCACTTTCGGTACAGGTTCACCGCGCAAAATGTCCGGATTGCACAATTTGCCGTATATTGCGCTAGCAGTCGGTCAAGATATGCAACCAGGGGACCGGTTGTCGACGTCAGGCGAAGACCTCCACCATCACCCGCCCGGTCTCGATGTCCCCGCCGGAAATCGACGACCAACTGCCGCCTATCGCAGTCCATTCCTGATCGCCGAACGTGACCCTTTTGACGCCATGATCAGTGGCATGGGATACGAGCCAGTGTGCATATCGCCACCCGACCTGCGTGTTCTCCACCGGGACGCTCAGCGATGGCGTGTTGGACGCCGGTAGCAGTGACTCCAGGCCGCCCCAGTCCAGCCGCAGTCCGTCGGTGAGCGCCGCCGTCGCCTCGGCGCCCCGCATCACCGGATCCCGGGTCACCGTGCAGGCAACCGCGCCGGTGGCCTCGCCGAGCAGCGCCACGGTGAGCACCTGCGACTCGTCAGTCCACTTCTCGTACGCCTCGGGGAAGGCCGACCGCTGGACGGCCTGCGCGGCGTCGGTGACCCGCATGTCCTGCCAACCCCGGACCCGTTCCAGGCCGGCGTAGAACGCGTTCGTCGCGAACCTGGTGTCGCGGATCTGCTCGACCGTGCCCCACCCCTGGCTGGGCCGCTGCTGGAACAACCCGACCGAATCCCGGTCGCCGCCGGTCAGGTTGCGCAGCTTGGACTCCTGGAACCCGGTCGCTAGCGCCACCACCACGGCACGGGGCGGCAGCCCCCGCTGCACCCCGATCGCCGCGATCGTCGCGGCATTCGCCATCTGCTCCGGATCGAGCGACACCCGACGCAGTTGGCTGTCGCCAGCCCCGGGCATGGAGTCGGGCAGCTTGACCGTGCAGCCCCGCCAGCCACCGGGCAACGCGAAATCGCCGATCCACCGGCCCAGGCCGACCCCGCCCAACAGGGCGATTGCCGCCAGCACGGCGACCAGCACCAGCACCGTCCGAGCCCGCACCGTCACCCCCACGCGTGTTGCTGGGACCTTTGGTACACCAGGGACGGTTGTGTCGTCCAGCGGGAGCGGGTCCCGCACTTGTCGTACGCCGGCCCTTACGCCGTACGCCTCGACCCCTTACGCCGGAGATACCCCGTTTCGGGGCGACTATCCATGGTCACCGCCCCGGCAGCCAGCTCGGGTCGCGTTTGTCGCGGAACGCCCGTACGCCCTCGCGGCCCTCTTCGGAGAGGAAGTATCCGGTGGAAAGCTCACGCAGTTCGGCCGTATCGGCCCGGATTTCCGCCGCCGGGGTGCGGCGGAGCAGCTGCTTGGTGCCGGCCAGGGCGTCCGGGGCGCCCCGGACCAGTGCAGCGCAGCTCGCCGTCACCGCGGGGTCCAACTCCCCGGCCGGTACGGCGGCGCTGACCAGACCGATCTGCGCCGCCCGGGCACCGTCGAACAGCTCACCGGTGAGGTACAGCTGCGCCGCTGCCCGCGGCTGCAGCCGGCGCAGCACAGTGGCGGAGATCACAGCCGGGACCACTCCGAGTCGTACCTCGGTGAAGGCGAAGGTGGCCGCCGCGTCGCAGATCGCGATGTCGGCCGCGGCGATCAGCCCCAGCCCGCCGGCCCGCGCCGGGCCGCCGACCCGGGCCACCACCGGCTTGGGGCACTCCCAGAGCGCCGCCAGTACGTCGCCGAGCATCCCGACCGGTACCCGCCGGGTCGCGTACGCCTCGGCGGTCTCCTTCAGATCGGCGCCGGAGCAGAAGACCGGACCGGTGTGGCTCAGCACCACCACCCGGACCTGCGGGTCGGCGACCGCCTCGGCCAGGCCGGCGAGTAGTTCGGTCATCAACGGGGTGGACAGCGCGTTGCGGTTGCCCGGGCTGTCCAGGGTCAGGGTGGCGATCCCGGCGGCGGTGGCCGTACGGATCAGTGGCTGCGCGGACCTGGTGGGTCGGGGCTCATCCATGCCGGCACACTAGTCCCATGCCGAAAGCACCACCCGCCGGTACGCCGGTGCCCGCCGACGGGGCGCTGCCGCCGTCCGCGCTCGCCCGCAGCGGCCGGCGCGGCTTCGGGGTCTATCTGCACGTGCCGTTCTGCGCCACCCGCTGCGGCTACTGCGACTTCAACACGTACACGCCCGCCGAACTCGGCGGCAGCGCGCCGATCGGCGAGTACCTGGACGCCGTGCTGGCCGAGCTGGAACTGGCCGCGAAGGTCCTGGCCGCCCGCCCGCCACAGCAGGTGGACACGGTCTTCGTCGGCGGCGGCACGCCGAGCCTGCTGCCGGCCGACGCGCTGGCCCGGCTGCTCGACGCGATCGACGCCACCTGGGGGCTGGCCGCCGACGCGGAGGTCACCACCGAGGCCAACCCGGAGTCGGTGACCCCGGCGTCGCTGCGGGCGCTGCGGGCCGCCGGCTACACCAGGGTGTCGCTCGGCATGCAGTCGACCGCGGCGGCGGTGCTCGCCGTGCTGGACCGCCGGCACGCGCCCGGGCGCGCGGTCACCGCCGCCCGGGAGGCCCGGGACGCCGGATTCGAGCATGTCAATCTCGACCTGATTTACGGTACGCCGGGGGAGAGCGCGGCGGACTTCGACGAGTCGCTGGCGGCGGCGGTGGCGGCCGGGGTGGACCACGTCAGCGCGTACGCGCTGATCGTCGAGGACGGCACCCGGTTGGCGGCCCGGATGCGGCGCGGCGAACTGCCGTATCCCGACGACGACGTCGCCGCCGACCGCTACCTCGCCGCCGAATCGGCCCTGTCCGGCGCCGGATTCGACTGGTACGAGGTGTCGAACTGGGCCCGCTCGGCCGCCGGCCGGTGCCGGCACAACCTGTTGTACTGGACCGGCGGCGACTGGTGGGGGCTCGGGCCGGGGGCGCACAGCCACGTCGGCGGGGTCCGCTGGTGGAACGTGCGGCATCCCCGGTCGTACGCCGAGCGGCTGGCCGCCGGCCGGTCGCCCGGCCACGGCCGGGAACTGCTCACCGGCACCGAGCAGCAGGTCGAAGAGGTGATGCTGGGGTTGCGTCTGGCCAGTGGGCTGCCGCTGACGCGACTGGCCCCGGCCGGCCGGGTCGCGGCCCGCCGGGCCGGCGACGACGGGTTGCTCGACCCCGGCGCACTCGCCGCCGGGCAGGCGGTGCTGACCCTGCGCGGTCGGCTGCTGGCCGACGCGGTCGTGCGGGACCTGCTGCCGTGAAACCGCTGCTGGGCGACTCTCCGTGGGATGGCCCGTTGTCACCACCGTGACGCCCCCGGAGCCGGTTACGGATCCGGGGGCGAGCGGCGTCACTTGATGAAATTGGCGGACATCGGGTACTTGTACAGCGTCCCCTCGTTGGCCTTCACGCCCGCGATGATCCCGAAGATGATCTGGATCGCGAACACCACCAGGCTGGGGATGAACAGCAGGCACCAGCTGATGAAGAGCAGCACGAAGGCGATCGCCGACCAGAGGATCTGGAAGTTGAGCGCGGCCAGCGCGTGCGCCCGTACGGCCGGTGACTGCTGACCCTTGACCAGGTAGGCGATCAGCGGGCCGACGAAGCCGAGCGGCCCGAAGCTGATGAACGCGCCCAGGGCGCCACCGAAGTGGGCGATCAGCGCCCAGGTCTTGTCGTCGTTGGTGGCGTAACCGGACGGGGGTTGACCTCCGTACGCCGGACCGCCAGGCGGAAAACCGCCGGGCGGGGGGTATCCGCCGGGGGGCGGGCTCGCGCCGCCGGGCTGCGGGGGGTATCCGGGAGAGGAGGCCTCGCCCGGCATCGAGTAGGACGCTGGAGGTGGCGGCGGGGAGTTGGGGTCCTGCGGCATGCCGCCGGGACCGTTCTCCCCTGGTGGGCGAGGTGGTTCAGTCATGCCCGACACGGTAGGGGGAGGGATCAAGCCGCGCCAGTTAGCCCCGCCGACGATTTTCCCGTCCGGGCAGGCCGTCTCCGCTGGTCGGTCGGCTTGTGTGGGGCCCGCCGGCCGGCTTCTCTGGCCCGCCGGCCGGCTTGCGGAGCCCCGCCGGCCGACCGATCCGACCCGGGTGAGTGCGCTTGGTGACATATCGCCCGGTACGCCCCCGCCCGGCGAACTGATCATCGCCGGCCCGGCCCGATCGACGTATGCTGGCACTCACAGCCGGCGAGTGCCAGCAGGGGCGTCGTTGGTCCGGCCACCCACCGGCCGCCGCGACGGCCGGGACCGTAGCCTCGGACCGGTCCGACCGGTGACCGGTCCGACCGGTGCCGGCGAAGGAGGTGCAGATGGGTCTCGACGACCGCAAACTCGACGTGCTCCGGGCGATCGTCGAGGACTACGTCGCCACCCAGGAGCCGGTCGGCAGCAAGGCGCTGGTCGAGCGGCACCAGCTTGGAGTGTCACCGGCGACCGTCCGCAACGACATGGCGGTGCTGGAGGAGGAGGGCTACATTCGGCAGCCGCACACCAGCGCCGGGCGGGTCCCGACCGACCGTGGCTACCGGTTGTTCGTCGACCGGCTGTCCCGGGTGAAACCGCTCAGCCCGGCCGAGCGCAGGGCGATCGAACGCTTCCTCGTCGGCGCCGTCGACCTCGACGACGTCGTGCACCGCACCGTCCGGCTGCTCGCCCAGCTCACCCGCCAGGTCGCGGTGGTGCAGTACCCGAGCCTGTCCCGGTCGTCGGTCCGGCACCTGGAGCTGGTGCCGATCTCGACCACTCGGCTGATGCTGGTCCTGATCGTCGACACCGGCCGGGTCGAGCAGCGACTGGTGGAGCTGCCGGCCCCGATCAGTGCCGACGACGTGACCGACCTGCGTCGGCTGGCCAACGAGAAGCTCGACGGCTGTCGGCTCTCCGACACTCCGCCGTTGGTCCAGGCGTTGGTCGACGAGGTGCCAGCGGACCTGCGACCGGCGATGACCACGCTTTCGACGGTCCTGCTGGAGACGCTGGTCGAGCGGCACGAGGAACGCCTCGCCCTGGCCGGGACCGCTAACCTGGCCAGAGGGGGACTACTCGACTTCCAGGGCTCCCTGCGTCCGATACTGGAGGCACTGGAGGAGGAGGTCGTCCTGCTCAAGCTGATCGGCGAGGTGGAGCCGAGCACCCTGCGGGTCCGCATCGGCGACGAGAACGAGGTTGACAACCTGCGGGCCGCATCCGTGGTCAGCACCGGTTACGGTCCGGGCACCGTTATGGTCGGTGGCCTCGGCGTGCTGGGGCCCACCCGGATGGACTACCCCGGCACCATCGCCACGGTTCGCGCCGTGGCACGCTACGTCGGCGATCTGCTGGCGCAGAACTGACCGGCGGGCAGGATCAAAACGACCCGGCGAACTGCACATGCGAGACTGACACATGAGGACACCAGACGCAGTGGCCAAGGACTACTACGGGATTCTCGGCGTGAGCCGGGACGCCTCCGCTGACGACATCAAGCGGGCCTACCGCAAGTTGGCCCGGCAGTACCATCCGGACGTCAATCCGGATCCGGTGGCGGCTGACAAGTTCAAGGACATCAACGCCGCGTACGAGGTGCTCTCCGACGACCAGAAGCGGCAGATCGTCGATCTCGGTGGCGACCCGTTGGCACCCGGCGGCGCGCCCGGCGGCGGCCCCGGCGGGGCCGGGCCCTTCGTCGGCTTCCAGGACATCATGGACGCCTTCTTCGGGGCGGCGGCCGGCTCCCGTGGGCCGAGGTCGCGGACCCGCCCAGGCGCCGACGCGATCCTGCGCCTGGAGCTCGATCTGACCGACACCGCGTTCGGCGTGGAAGCGCCGATCACCGTCGACACGGCGGTGATCTGCACCACATGCTCCGGCGCGGGCACCGCAGCCGGCACCCACCTGGCGACCTGCGAGGCGTGCGGCGGGCGCGGCGAGGTCCAGTCCGTGCAACGGACCTTCCTCGGCCAGGTGGTCTCGTCTCGGCCCTGCGTCGCCTGCCAGGGCTACGGCACCGTCATCCCGCACCCCTGCACCACCTGTTCCGGCGACGGCCGGGTGCGGACCCGACGTTCGCTGACCGTCAAGATCCCCGCCGGGGTGGAGGACGGGATGCGGATCCGGCTGGCCCAGCAGGGCGAGGTCGGGCCGGGCGGGGGCACGGCCGGTGACCTGTACGTCGAGATCCACGAGCAGCCGCACGACGTCTACTCCCGCAAGGGCGACGACCTGCACTGCCGGGTCACCGTGCCGATGACCGCCGCGGCGCTCGGCACCCGGCTGACCATCCGGACCCTGGACAGCGACGAGCCGGTGGACGTCAAGCCGGGCACCCAGCCGGGTGCCACGCTGCGGCTGCGCGGGCGCGGCGTGCCGCATCTGCGCGGCACCGGCCGCGGTGACCTCTACGTGCACCTCGACGTGCGTACCCCGACCAAGCTCGACGCCGAGCAGGAGCGGACGCTGCGGGAGTTCGCCAAGGCCCGGGGCGAGGAGGTCGCCGAGCTGACCAAGCAGGGCGGATTCTTCTCCCGCATGCGCGACGCGTTCAACGGCCACGGCTGACCCGCCGTCCGGCCAGCGAGCAGCAGCGGAGGACCGATCCGACGTGAGCGCCCCGCTGTTTCTCGTCGACCGCCTGCCGACCGGGCCGACCCACACCCTCGACGGGCCGGAGGGCCACCACGCCGCCACGGTGGTCCGCCTGCGTCTCGGCGAGCGGCTGCGGCTCGCCGACGGGCGCGGCGGCGTCGCCGACGCGGTGGTCGAGGCTGTCGGCCGGCACCAGCTCGACCTGCGGATCCTCGACACCGGGCAGGTCAGCGCCGCCGACCCCCGGCTGGTGGTGGCGCAGGGCATTGCCAAGGGCGACCGGGGTGAGCTGGCGGTGCAGGCGATGACCGAGGTCGGGGTCGACGAGATCGTCCCGTGGGCGGCCGCCCGATCGGTGACCCGCTGGCGCGACGACCGTGGTGCCCGCGCCCGGCGACGATGGGTCGACACCGCGCGGGAGGCCACCAAACAGGCCCGCCGGCCGTGGCTGCCGACGATCGGCGGCTCCGACCAGCAGCCGGCCGAGCCCACCGACGCGGTCGCCGCCCGGTGCACGGCGTCCGCCGCCGGCTTCGTCCTGCACGAGTCGGCGCAGCAGCGGCTGGCCGTCGCCGACCTGCCGACCACCGGGTCGGTGCTGCTGGTGGTGGGGCCGGAAGGCGGGATCGACGACGCCGAGCTGGCCACCTTCGTTGACGCCGGGGCCCGGCCGGTGCGGCTCGGCCCGGCGGTGCTGCGGACGTCGACCGCCGGTGTCGCGGCACTCGCCCTGCTCTCCGGTCGGCTGGGGCGCTGGTAGCGCGGCGGTGGACCGGCCGGACCCGATCACCGCTACCATCCGTCGGGTGAGCGACAACTGTGTCTTCTGCCGGATCGCCGCCGGGGAACTGCCGACCACCCTGCTGTACGACGGGGCCAACACGGTCGCGTTCCGGGACCTCCACCCGCAGGCACCGACCCACGTGCTGGTGATACCGAAGCAGCACCACCCCGACGTCGCCGCCCTGGCCGCCGCAGACCCCGCCGTCGCGGGCGAGCTGCTGGCCACGGCGGCCGCGGTGGCGCAGGCCGAAGGGCTCGCTGCGGACGGCTTCCGGTTGATCTTCAACACCGGCCGGTACGCCGGTCAGGAGGTGTTCCACGTGCACGCCCACGTGCTCGGTGGGGCACCGCTCGGTCCGCTGCTGTCCCGGTGACGACCGGCGGAAATGGAGCCGCTGCGCCGGGCGTTGAGCGGATACGATGGCAGCAAGTCCGCCCGCCGCGGCCGACCGGGTCGGGGCGCTGAAATGGAAGCAGGTGCGAAAGGCCGTCAGGCCGACCCATGACCGGCACTCCACCTCCCGGGCAGGCCCGGGTGCAGACCAGGATCACCGTCCCGGACCCGCAGATCATGGTCAACCTGCTCGGCGCAGGCGACGAGATCCTGCGGCTGGTCGAGCAGTCCCTCGCCAGCGACGTCCACGTACGCGGCAACGAGATCACCATCACCGGTGTGCCGTCGGACAACGCGGTGGCCGAGCGGTTGTTCAGTGAGCTGCTCGAGCTCATCGCCAAGGGCGAGACGCTGACCACCGACGCGGTCCGGCGTACCGTCGGCATGCTGGCGCAGGGCGGCAGCGAACGCCCCGCCGACGTGCTCACCCTCAACATCCTCTCCCGGCGCGGGCGGACCATCCGGCCCAAGACCCTGGGCCAGAAGCGGTACGTGGATGCGATCGACGCGCACACCATCGTCTTCGGCATCGGCCCCGCCGGCACCGGCAAGACCTACCTCGCGATGGCCAAGGCGGTGCAGGCACTGCAGGCCAAGCAGGTCAACCGGATCATCCTGACCCGGCCGGCGGTCGAGGCCGGTGAGCGGCTCGGCTTCCTGCCCGGCACGCTCTACGAGAAGATCGACCCCTACCTGCGTCCGCTCTACGACGCGCTGCACGACATGCTCGACCCCGACTCCATCCCGAAGCTGATGGCGGCCGGGACCATCGAGGTCGCGCCGCTGGCCTACATGCGGGGTCGGACCCTCAACGACGCCTTCATCATCCTCGACGAGGCGCAGAACACCACGGCCGAGCAGATGAAGATGTTTTTGACCCGGCTCGGCTTCGGTTCCCGGATCGTGGTCACCGGCGACATCACCCAGGTCGACCTGCCCGGTGGCACCTCCAGCGGGCTGCGTACCGTGCGGGACATCCTCACCGGCCTGGACGATGTGCACTTCGCGCAGCTGTCCAGCACCGACGTGGTGCGCCACCGGCTGGTCAGCGACATCGTCGACGCGTACGCCCGGTGGGACGCCGACCGCGAGGCACAGCAGAATCAGGGCGTCCACGCGGTCCAGGGCCGGACCGCCCACGGCGGCCGGGCGAACCGGCGTCGATAGAGCTTCGGGAGAGATACGTGTCCATCGAGATCGCCAACGAGTCCGGAATCGACGTCGACACCGACGCGGTGCTCGCCGTCGCCCGTCACGCGCTGGACGAGATGGGCGTCAACCCGCTCGCGGAGCTGTCGGTGCTGCTGGTCGACCAGGACTACATGGCCGAGCTCAACCACCGCTGGATGGGCGGCGACGGGCCGACCGACGTACTCGCCTTCCCGATGGACGAGGGCAGCGTCGACCACGGTCCGGGCGAGTCGAGCCCGGACGAGCCGGGGCTGCTCGGCGACATCGTGCTCTGCCCGGAGGTGGCCGCCAAGCAGGCGGCCACCGCCGGGCACGCCGCCGCCGACGAGCTCCACCTGCTCACCGTGCACGGGGTGCTGCACCTGCTCGGCTACGACCACGCCGAGCCGGACGAGGAACGTGAGATGTTCGAGTTGCAGGCTCGCCTGCTCTACAGCTGGAAGGAAGCCCGGGCCACGTGAACTCTGGCCATACCACCGGCACCCCGCTGGCCGCCGCTGCGGCAGCCACCGGGCTGCCGGACCTGCAACTGTTGGTCATCGCCGCCGGTCTGGTGGTGCTGGCCGGAATCATCGCGATGACCGAGGCGGCGTTGGTCGTCGTCTCCCCGGCCCGGGCCGCCGAGTTGGCCCGCGACGGTAGTCGGTCCGCCCGGGCACTGCAGATCGTCGCCGCGGACGCGGTCCGGCACGTCAATCTGCTGCTGCTGCTCCGCCTGCTCTGCGAGCTGACCGCCACCACCCTGGTCGCGCTGGTCGCCGTGGACACTTTCGGTGCCGGCTGGACGGCGGCGCTGGTCACCGCCGGGGCGATGACCGTGGTCAGCTTCGTGGTGGTCGGGGTCGGCCCGCGTACGATCGGCCGCCAGCACGCCTTCGTCGTGGCGCGGGCGACCGCGCCGCTGGTGCGCGGTCTGGGCCGCGCCCTGAACCCGCTGGCCTCCCTGCTGATCCTGATCGGTAACGCGGTGACCCCGGGCAAGGGCTTCCGGGAGGGCCCCTTCGCCACCCAGATCGAGCTGCGGGAGCTGGTCGACCTGGCCGAGCAGCGCGGCGTCGTGGAGCACGGCGAGCGCCAGATGATCCACTCGGTGTTCGCGCTCGGCGACACCATCGCCCGCGAGGTGATGGTGCCGCGGACCGAGATGGTGTGGATCGAACGGCACAAGACGTTGCGTCAGGCGCTGGCGCTGTTCCTGCGGTCCGGCTTCTCCCGGATTCCGGTGATCGGCGGGAACGTCGACGACGTGGTGGGCATCATCTACCTCAAGGACGTGGTGCGTCGGGCCCACTCGGTCGGGCCGGGCAGCGACGAGGTCCCAGTGATCGAACTGATGCGTCCGGCGACGTTCGTGCCGGAGTCCAAGCCGGTGGACGACCTGCTCTCCGAGATGCAGGCCGCCCGCACCCACCTGGTGATCGTGGTCGACGAGTACGGTGGCACCGGGGGACTGGTCACCATCGAGGACATCCTGGAGGAGATCGTCGGTGAGATCACCGACGAGTACGATGTCGAGCGGCCACCGGTCGAACGACTCGACGACGATCGGGTCCGGGTGACCGCCCGGTTGCCGGTCGAGGACCTCGGCGAGCTGTTCGACGTGGAGATCTCCGACGACGAGGTCGAGACGGTCGGCGGGTTGATGGCCCACGTGCTCGGCCGGGTGCCGATCCCGGGTGCGGAGGTCACCGTCGCCGGCCTCTGGCTGGTCGCCGAGGGCACCACTGGGCGGCGCAACCGGGTGGACACCGTCCTGGTACGCCGGACCGTCGACCAGTCGACCGGCGACCGGCCGGCCGGGCCGTCGGCCGAGCGCACCGCCGGTGGCAGAGACCACCGTCATGCCAGAGCAGAGGAAAGGCAGCACGCAGATGCCTGAGTCGCCGTCGGCCGCGCCGGCCGGGTCGGAGCCGGAGCAGCAGATCAGCGCCGAGGACAGCAAGCTGGTCGTGCTGGCCCGCAGTGCCCGGGCCCGGATCGGCGCGGCCGAGGGCGCCGCCGTACGGGACCAGGATGGTCGCACCTACGCCGGGGCGAACGTCGCGTTGCCGTCGTTGACGCTGACCGCGTTGCAGCTGGCGGTCGCGTCGGCCGTCGCGTCCGGCGCCACCCGGCTGGAGGCCGCCGCCGTGGTTACCGAAGCATCCACCTTGGATGGTGCCGGCCACGCGGTGGTGCGGGACCTGGCCACCGACGCGCCGGTCCACGTCGCGGCCCCGGACGGCAAACTGCTCGGCACGGTACGCCAGTGAGCCGGCACGGGTCAGCTCCGCCGGAGACCTTCCGGGCGGGCTTCGCCTGTTTCGTCGGCCGCCCGAACGCCGGAAAGTCGACCCTGACCAACGCGATCGTCGGGCAGAAGATCGCGATCACCTCCAGCAAGCCGCAGACCACCCGGCACGTGATCCGGGGCGTACTGCACCAGCCGCAGTCGCAACTTGTCCTGGTCGACACCCCGGGGCTGCACCGGCCGCGGACGCTGCTCGGCGAACGCCTCAACGACCTGGTCCGCCAGACCTGGAGCGAGGTCGACGTGATCGGGCTGTGCATCCCGGCCAACGAGCCGGTCGGCCGGGGCGACCGGTTCATCACCGCAGAGATCGCCGAGCTCAAAGCAACGGTGCTGGCGGTGGTCACCAAGACCGACCTGGTCGACCGGCGCCGGCTCGCCGAACAGTTGCTCGCGGTCAGCGAGCTGGGCGACTTCGCCGACGTGGTGCCGGTCAGCGCCGCCACCGGCCACCAGGTGCAGACCCTGGTCGAGGTGATGACCGGCCACCTGCCCGAATCTCCCCGGCTCTACCCGGACGACATGCTCACCGACGAGCCCGAGCAGGTGCTGATCGGCGAGCTGATCCGGGAAGCCGCGCTGGATGGCGTACGGGACGAGCTGCCACACTCGATCGCGGTGATCGTCGAGGAGATCCTCCCGGAGGATTCGCTGATTCGGATATATGCCGACATCTACGTCGAGCGGCCGAGTCAGAAGGCGATTGTCATCGGCGCCGGCGGCAGCCGGCTGCGTGACGTCGGCACCCGCTCCCGCCGGGAGATCGAGGAGCTGCTCGGCAGCCGGGTCTACCTCGATCTGCACGTGCGGGTCGCCAAGGACTGGCAGCGTGACCCCCGGCAGCTGCGCAAACTGGGCTTCTGACCTGGCATCTGCGCGACGCTACTCTGGTCCGGGCCGGTTGCGGTCGATGACGATGCTCCCGCTGCCGGTCCGCGCGTCGATAAGATGCTCGCCGTCCGGATCGTCCGGCACTCGTACGTCGGCCGATCCGGATCCGGTCTCGGTCCGGATCCGGAAGCTACCCGCGGGCACGGTGACGTGCACCGACCCACTGGACGCCTCGGCACGCACCGGACCCGGGTCACCGAGGGTGAGTGCCACCTTTCCGGAGCCGGTGGTCGCGACCACCCCGTCGCCGCTGAGATCGCGGCCATCGATCGAGCCGGAACCGGTGTGCAGCTCCGCCGGACCGGACAGCCGGTACGCGGTGATGCCGCCGGAACCGGTCCGCGCGTCCACCCGACCAGTAGCTCGGTCGATGGTGATACTCCCCGATCCGACCCGCACCGACACGTCCGACACGTCAAACAGCATCAGCTGGCCGGAGCCGTTCTCACCCTCGACCGAGACGCCCGGAGGCGCGACGATCTCGTACGACACGTCGCACCGCCAGCCGCACGACGTGTCCAGCTCGAGCACCGTCCCGTCGATCCGGTAGGTCCGACCCGGCTCGGAACGCTGGTAGCGGACGACCCGCTGAATCTCGACCGTGTCACCGGGCCGGGTCCGCACCAGCACGTCGCCGTCGCCGGATTCCACGATCCGCACCGCGGTGATCGGAACCGTCTCGGTGTCGTGGAAGTCCAGCTGGTGCCAGTCAAGCGGTGTGCACGCGGCCGAGGCGACGGCCAGCAGCGCGACGGTCGACGCGGCGGCGAACGCGGTGCTCGTGGTACGGGTGGGAGTCATACCGGTGACGCTACGAGCGCCAACGGCAGAACACATCCGGCACGGCCACGGATCTGTCCCGGATCGCGACCCTGAGTCCATATCAGGGCCGGCCGCCGGCACACCCGGTCGGCACGGGACAATGACCGGGTGCCCGGATACCGCCGCCAGCTCTACCGCGACGACGCGGTGGTGCTGCGCGTACAGAAGCTGGGCGAATCCGACCGGATCATCACCCTGCTGACCCGCCGGCACGGCCGGCTGCGGGCGGTGGCCCGGGGGGTACGCCGGACCACCTCCCGGTTCGGCGCCCGGCTGGAGCCGTTCGGCCACGTCGACCTGCAGATCGCCGGGAACCCCGACGGGCCCGGTAGCTCACTGCACACGGTCAGCCAGGTCGAAGGGCTGCACCTGTACGGCAAACGGTTCCTGGCCGACTATCCGCGCTACACGGCGGCCAGCGCGATCGTCGAAACCGCCGAGCGCCTCACCCCGGTGGAACGGGAGCCGTCGCTGCGGCTGTTCCAGCTCACCCTCGGCGCGCTGCGGGCCCTCGCCGACGGCGAACACGCCGGCACCCTGGTGCTCGACGCGTACCTGCTGCGCGGGATGGCCCTCGCCGGCTGGGCGCCAGCGCTGCGCGACTGCGCGGTGTGCGGCACCCAGGGCCGGCACCGGGCGTTCTCCGTACCGGCCGGGGGGTGTGTCTGCCCGGACTGCCGACCACCCGGCGCGGCCCATCCGGCGCCGGCCACCATCGACCTGATGGCCGCCCTGGCCACCGGCGACTGGCAGGTGGCGGACACCTCGGAGCCGGCCACCCGCCGGGAGTGCAGCGGGCTGGTGGCGGCGCACCTGCAGTGGCATCTGGAACGCGGGTTACGCTCGCTGCCGTTGGTCGACCGTTCCCCAGGAGATTGATCATGACCAAGGGCAGGGGCCTGCGCCCGCCGGTGGCACCCACTGCGCACCCGTCCGGTGCCCGGCCACCGGCGTTGCCGAAGCAGGCGCTGCCCGACCACGTGGCGATCGTGATGGACGGCAACGGCCGGTGGGCCAAGGACCGTGGGCTGCCCCGCACCAAGGGGCACGAGCAGGGAGAGTTCTCGCTGTTCGACACCGTCGAAGGCGCGATCGAGCTGGGCATTCCGTACCTGTCGGCGTACGCGTTCTCGACGGAGAACTGGCGCCGCTCGCCGGACGAGGTCCGCTTCCTGATGGGCTTCAACCGCGACGTCATCCGCCGCCGCCGCGACCAGCTGGTCGACCTCGGGGTACGGGTGGTGTGGTCGGGCCGGGCCGGCCGGCTGTGGAAGAGCGTGATCTCCGAGCTGCAGACCGCCGAGCAGATGTCCCGCCACAACAGCACGCTCACCCTGCAGTTCTGCGTCAACTACGGCGGCCAGGCGGAGATCGCCGACGCGGCGGCGGCGATCGCCCGGGACGTCGCGGCCGGCAAGGTCGATCCGGCCCGGGTCAACGAGAAGATGCTGGCCCGCTACCTCTACCACCCGGAAGTGCCCGAGGTGGACCTGTTCCTGCGGCCGTCCGGCGAGCAGCGGACGTCGAACTTCATGCTCTGGCAGTCGGCCTACGCCGAGCTGGTCTTTCTGGACACCCTCTGGCCCGACTTCGACCGGCGGCACCTGTGGTACGCCTGCGAGCTGTACGCCCAGCGGGACCGCCGCTTCGGTGGTGCCCTGCCCAACCCGGTCGCCCCGCAGGGCTGAGCCACCGAGCCGTCCCGGCGCCGCCGCCGGACTGTCTGGAAAACCGGGTGCGCCGCGGGACCGCACCGGTTAGCGTGATTGTCATGCGCTTCTGACGCCCTTTCGCAGTGCCGCGACCGCTCGGCGGTCGCCGTCGATCCGTGCCGTGCGGGGTTTCCGCCGCCGGTCGGCACTGCGGGCGTCACTGAGTCCCGGCTGCCCGGTCCCGCTGTTGTGGACTGTCGTCGGTGTCTGCGGCGCCCGCCTCCCGCATCTCACCCGTCACCGCCGCGGGTTCGCGTGGCGGTTCGTAGCCAGGAGGTCTTCTCACATGGCGCAACGACCAGAACAAGACACGACGACGCCCCGGTTCACCGTGCCCGACGACGCCCCGGGTGAACTCGCGCTGCCCGAGGTCACTCTGTCCGAGATCGATCTGCCCGAGGTCGCGCTGCCTGAGGACGCGCTGCCCGCCGAGGGTCGGCGCGCTGCCCGCGCTGCCCGCGCCGTCGCGCCGGGCTCCGGCCCGCAGGCCAGGAGCGTCCGCCCGGACCGGCTCGCCGGTCGCGGTCAGCGCGCCGCCAAGGGCCGCAACTACCAGTTCCGGCGCAGCTGACCGACGCCGAGGTGAACAGTGACTCACCACCTTCCGATCCCTTGATCTTGCTGCTAGCTTCTTGCCATAGCTTTGCAAGAGCAAGGGATCGGCATGTGGGGGTGAGGCGATGGCGGCGGCCACCCTGTCGGCAGCCCGCAGCGACCTGCTCGGCGTCGCCGCACAGCGCCGCCGGACCGGGATCTGGCTGGTTGTCCTGACCGTCGGGCTGGTGGCCACCGCCGTGGTGGCGGTCGGCTCCGGCGGGATCGGGATCGCCCCGACGACCGTCGCCGCCATCATCGGCCACCAACTCGTCGGACTGCCCGGTGAGGCGACCTGGAGCCTGCCGGAGCAGGCCATCGTCTGGCAGGTCCGGCTGCCCCGGGTGCTGCTGGGCATGCTCGTCGGCGCCGGGCTGGCCGTGTGCGGAGTCGCGCTGCAGGCGATGGTCCGCAATGTGCTCGCCGACCCGTACCTGCTGGGCATCAACTCCGGAGCGTCCAGCGGCGCGGCGGCGGCGATCCTGTTCGGGGCCGGCGCCGGCTTCGGCCAGTACGCCCTGTCCACCAGCGCATTCCTCGGCGCCCTCGCCGCGTCGCTGCTGGTCTTCCTGATCGCTCGCAGCGGCGGCCGGGTCACCTCGATCCGATTGCTGCTGTCCGGCGTCGCCGTCGGCTACGCGCTGTACGCCACCACCAGTTTCCTGATCTTCGCCTCCGGGTCGGCCGAGGGCGCCCGGTCGGTGATGTTCTGGCTGCTCGGGTCGCTGGGGCTGGCCCGGTGGGACGCGCTGCTGGCGGTAGCCGCCGTCGTGCTGGTCGGGATGACCGGGTACCTGACCATCGTCGGCCGGCGACTGGACGTACTCGCCATCGGCGACGAGACCGCGCAGACCCTCGGCGTGTCGCCGGACCGGTTCCGACTGCGCCTGCTGGTACTGGTCTCATTGAGCGTCGGCGTGCTGGTCTCCGCCGCCGGCAGCATCGGCTTCGTCGGCCTAGTCGTGCCCCACCTGGCCCGGCGGCTGGTCGGCGCACCACACGTACGGGTGGTGCCGGTGGCCGCGCTGCTCGGCGCGATCCTGCTGGTCTGGGCCGACGTGCTCGCCCGGGTCCTGCTGGCTCCCCAGGAGATCCCGATCGGGATCATCACCGCGCTGCTGGGCGCACCTTTCCTGCTGGTTCTGATCCGCCGCCTGCACGCCACCTCTGCCTGACCAGCTGCGACCTTCGAGGAGCAATGATGGCGACCGCCCGTACCGCCGTCGCGGCGATCTCCGCCGCCGCGCTGCTCGCCGCCGGTTGCGGCGAAGCCGGTGCCGGCCCTACCCCGGCCGCGGCCGACGGCTACCCGGTGACCATCACCAACTGCCGCGTCAACGTCACCTTCAACGCCGCGCCGGAACGGGTCGTGCTGCTCAAGAGCGCTGCCGTGCCGTACCTGCACGCGCTCGGCGTGCTGGACCGGGTCACCGCCCGGGCCGGGCAGTACCCGGCGGAGTACTACGACGAGGCGACCCTCGCCGAGCTGGACCGGATTCCGCTGCTGACCGACAAGACCGACACCAGCGGCCACCTGCAGATCTCCAAGGAAGTGGTGATCAGCCAACAGCCGGACCTGGTGCTCGGCGAGGTGGACAACCTGTCCCGGGACACGCTGTCGGCGGTGGACATCCCGCTGCTGGAGGAGCCGGCGATGTGCCCGGGAAGCACGACGGTGCCGACCTTCGACGACATCTACGCCCAGATGCGGACCTACGGCGAGGTGTTCGACCGGGCCGACGAGGCGGCAGCGGCGGTCGCCGCGCTGGAAGAGCGGATGGCACAGGTGCAGGCCCAGGCCGGGGCGGGCACCGGCCGTACGGCTGCGGTGCTGTACCCGACCGTCGGCGGCGGTGTCACCTACGCGTACGGCACCGCCAGCATGGCGCACCCTCAGCTGGAGGCGGCCGGCTTGCGCAACGTCTTCGACGACGTACCCGAACGGGTCTTCGAAGTCACCGTGGAGGAACTGCTCGGCCGCGACCCCGACGTGCTGATCCTGCTGTACAGCGACGGCGACCCGGCCGCCGTCGAACAGGGCCTGACCGGGCTGCCCGGGGCGGAGAACCTGGCCGCCGTGCGCAACGGCGACGTGCTGACCCAGCTGTTCAACTTCACCGAGCCGCCGACCCCACTGTCCATCGATGGACTCGAACGGATCGTGCAGCACTTCCAGGCCGAGTCGTGATCACCGCGACCGAGGTCTCCTGGCGCTACGGCGCCAACCCGGTGATCGACGGGGTCAGTGTGACCGCCCGGCCGGGCCGGGTCCTCGGGCTGATCGGCCCGAACGGCAGCGGCAAGACCACCCTGCTCCGGCTGCTCCACGGTGCCCTGCGCAGCGGCGGCGCCGGGCGCAGTAGCGGTCCTGGTCGGAGCGGTGAGGCCGGGCGGGTCGTGGTGGACGGCGACGAGCTGACCGGCCTGCCGTCGCGGGAGGTCGCCCGCCGGCTGGCCGTGGTGGTGCAGGAGACCGGCGGCACCGACACCGCGTTGACCGTGGCCGAGCTGGTGCTGCTGGGCCGGGGCCCGCACCTGTCGACGTTCCAGCGGACCAGCCGGGCCGACCATGAGATCGTGGCCCGCTGCCTGGCCCGGGTCGGTGCCGCCCACCTGGGTGCCCGCGCGTTCGCCGGGCTGTCCGGCGGCGAACGCCAACGGGTGCTGATCGCCCGCGCTCTCGCCCAGCAGGCCACCCATCTGCTGCTCGACGAGCCGACCAACCATCTGGACATCCGCTACCAGCACGAGGTCCTGCAACTGGTGCGGGATCTCGGCACCTGCTCCATCGTCGTACTGCACGACCTGAACCTGGCCGCCCGATACTGCGACGACCTGGTGCTGCTCGGCGAGGGTCGGGTGGCGGCCGCCGGCAGCACGGACGAGGTGCTCGACCCGGCGGTGCTCGAACCGGTCTACGGGATCGGCATCCGGCGGCTGGACCTCGACGGAGCCATCCACCTGCTGTTCCGCCCGCACGAGGTGACCGAGGAGAGGACTGCGGCATGACGGCCGTACAGGATCGGATCAACGCGTACTGGACCGGCCGGGCCCCCGGCTACGACGCGTACGTGCAGCGCCCTGAGCGGTTCGCCGCCGACCAGCAGGCCTGGTCGCAGGTCTGGGCGGCGGCGCTGCCGCCGGCCCCGCTGGACGTGCTCGACGTCGGCACCGGCACCGGGCAGGCGGCCATCGTGCTGGCCGGCCTCGGCCACCGAGTGACCGGCATCGACCTGTCCGAGGGGATGCTGGAGCGGGCCCAGCACCACGCCGCCGCGATGCCCGACGGCCCAGTCATCGCGTACGGCGACGCCGTGTCCCCGGGCTTCCCGGCGGCCAGCTTCGACGCGGTGACCAGCCGCTACCTGATGTGGACGCTGCGGGAGCCGCAGGTCGCCGTGGCCAACTGGGTACGCCTGCTGCGCCCCGGCGGCACCGTCGCCGTGGTCGACAGCACCTGGTTCCCCGACGGGCTGGACAACGCCTCGGAGAACTTCGCCGACCACTACGACGACGCGGTCCGGTCGGCGCTGCCGCTGGCCACCGCGAAGTCGATCGACCAGACCGTGGCGGTGCTGGAAGGAGCCGGTCTGCGTGATGTCACGGCCGTACCGCTGACCTCGATCTACGAACTCGATCAACGGTTCGGCGTGGCACCCGATCATGAGCTCAAGCTGCAGTACATCGTCACCGGCCGTCGCTGACGGTCGCGAGCCGAGTGGGGTGACGGGGTCAGCGGAGTCCGTCCCCTCATCCGGCCTGTTCCAAAGGGAAGCAACTCGACGGTTGATCCTTATCCGACCTCTGCACTAACACGCTCGCGGACGTTGCGCGTGATGCGAACGCGGCCATTAGTACGATCGACCCCGTCGGCTACCCCGGGAAGCCTGGCCTCCGCTCCGGATAGCGGCAGCGCCGTCGCAGAACAAATTCAGTCAACTGCCGACCTGTGCCGATGTTTTCGTGTGCTCGGGGACCGTGTCCGAAATGTCGGGCGGTCTGACCTGGGCAAACGGGGGGCCTGGAGGGCAACCTTCGGTTGATCATGATCTTGGTAGTGGCTCAGATGATCTCTATGAGGCTGGTTTTCGCAGCTCGGGGCAGTTTGGGATCTTTCCGCCAACTTCCCCTGGATCCTGGGCGTGTCGGAGGTTGCCGCAATCGACATTTCACCCCAACTCCGGCACCTAATCTTGCGTACATCGATGCGTTGTCTGTCCTCAACGGATGCTGCTGGCTCGGCGTGGCTGTCTCACTTGACTCCGCCTACCTAACGACAGGTCGATGTGGAAATTGTCGCGTACCCGGTCGTCTCCGGCAAGGGGGAGTAGTTGTCCGTTGTGCGCATGCAGCGGTTCGCCAAGCGGAGTTCGCCGTGGCCAACTCCACTACCTCGGTGGAGGTCTGGTAAGTGTCGCGGGAGGGCGGTGAGATCAGGCTTTGTCTGGTCCGGGCAGGAGGTATCTGGCCTTGCGCAGGTGGGCGGCTTTGATCATCTCGGTGACTTCGATCGATTCGCCGGCCCGGGTAGTGGGTTCGCTTCGACGGCGATCGGCTGGTTGGCGGTGACGAACACGCCCGACCCCGGACTCGCCACGGACGAATCCTTGCTTTCTGAGGATGGCGAGTGCGCGTTAAGTGGTGAGGTTGGAGACGCCGTCCCGCTGGCAGAGTTGGGCGGTGGAGGGCACCTTGTCGCCGGGTGTGAACTCGCCGGTGAGGATCTGTCGGCGGAGATCGGCTGCGATCTGGCGTTGGCGGTCGCGTACGTCGTTGGCGGCGGCGTGGTCGGGTTCGTTGGTCATGCGGGTGAGACCTGCATTTGGTAGGTGTGGCCGGTGGAGCGGCTGGTCACGGTGCGCATGACGGCGTACTCGACGGGTTGGCCGGTGGCGGCGCGGCTGATGCGGGTGAGGACGAGGAGTGGTTCGTCGGCGGGGATGTCGAGGAGTTCCTGTTCGTGGTCGGTCGGCCGTCGTGCGGTGACGTGTTCGCTGACCTGGTGGGGCGCGAGTCCGAGGTTGGTAAGGACCCGTACTGCGCCGCCTTTGATCTTGCGGTTGTCGGCGAGTGGGGTGCCGGCGGCGACGGACTCCGGGTAGTAGGAGTCGGCGAGTTCGACGGGTCGGTCGTCTTCGAGGATGAGTCGGCGGCGGACGACGGCTCGTCCGGTGTCGGCGAGACCGAACGCGCGTCCGACCTGTGCGTCAGCGTCAACGGTCTCGACGCCGAGAAGCTGTTGGGTGCCGACGCGTCCCCGGGCGGCGGCCTCGGCAGACCACGCGTCGTGCTGCTGTGCAACGAGGTACGGGTCTGAGCTGCTGGTCCAGCCTGGGTCGGTCATGGGGCCGGTGCTGGTGCGTGGGCTGCTTCCCACAGGTGTTCGACGTGGTTTGCGTACTGGTCGAAGAGGCCACCGGGGCTGCGTCGGCGGATGTGCAGGGTGGGGGAGGCGTGTCCGAGTTGGTCGGCGAGGTGGGTGCTGACCAGTGCTTCGTCGTCGAAGATCCAGACGGACAGGCTGATGTGGCGGTCGGTGTGGCGTACCTGTGGGGTGGGTTCGATCTTGGCGAGTTCGGCGGTGGTGATGTCGATGCGGGTGGAGATCGACAGGGCGGCATCTTCGATGCGTTCGCGGTCGCGGGTGACGGGTGAGTCCTTGTGGCCGAGAAGGAAGCGCAGGTCGAGGCCGGATACGGCCTTGCTCCGCAGGGTGGGTGTGATGCCGGGGACTTCGGTCCAGAGGAAGTACGAGGTGTAGCCGGCGCACCAGATGCGGGACGTGGCGCGGTGGAGCAGGTCGTTCCAGAGTTCCCGGGGGACGGCTGAGCGTGTCGGCCATGCGGCGCGGATCTCCCGGTCGTATCCGCGTTTGACCAAGCCGGACCAGATCACGTCTTCATCTTCTCTCAGCACCTGGGCTACCTGCGAGCGGTGGCGGGGGTGAGGAACGCGACCGCCGAGCCACCGGGCGACGGTCTTCGGGTCGACGCCCACCTTGCCGGCCAGGGTCGCGGGTGTCATGCCGGTTCGGCTCATCGCCACGTGCAGCGCTGTGTTCATGGTTGATCACTCCCGGGACGTTTGTGAACGTCCCTAGGCTACCTGACGCAGGGGTCCCGGCATCCCCTCCACACAGGAAGAGTCCACAAAAGATCCTTCAAACGCCCCCGACCCGCGATGGAGAGAGCCGTGAACAGGAACCAGGTTCCCGACAACAGGTATCAACGGACCCGACAACCCACGGTCGACGCGGGTCCGACGCCGAACCGGCCGCCGTTGCCGCGCCGAACGCCGGGGCACACGGACATCGGGCGCGACCCACGGTTCCGGCTGCTGGCCGCGCGTGCAGTGGCACCCGCGCCGAATGCCGAGCGTCCGGCTGTCGACGCCGAACGGGCGGTGCTGGACGAGGTGGCGGCGGCGATGCGGAACCGGCCGGGAGTCGACGTGTTGGACCGTGCGCGGGCGACGGTCACCGAGCACATGCCGAGTCGGTTGGCCGAATGCCGGGTGTGTGACGTGGCGGCGTTCTGCCCGCCGTTCATCAGCGCGTTGGCCGTGCTGGACCGCTGGGATCAGGTCAAGGCGCGTCGGGTGCGGGCGGTGTTGCAGTACGCCGGGCTCTGGCCGGACGGGTACGTCCACGACGGGCGGGACGACTGATGGCCGACGGTGAACTCCTGCGGGTCGGTGACACCCTGCATCTCGGTAAGGCCGACTGGGTGTTCGGCGACCGGTCGATGACGGTCCGGGTCTCCGACATCCGGTACGGCCTCGACGACGCCGATTCCCCGGTGGTCGGCATCCTCGCCACGATCACCTCGGCCGGGCGGGACGGGCGGATGGCCGCGATCGGCGTCTACAAGAGTGCCCTGACCCGCTCCGGCGTGGTGCAACGCCGGCAGCCACTCAACGGCGTCGACCATCCCCACTCGTAGAGAAGTCAAAGAGGATCATGGATATATGCGCGTTGACGAGCGCCGCGTTGCTCGGTTTCCTCGCCGGGCTGTTCTCGTTCCGAGTCAAGAGCCGCTGGTGCCCCCGGTGCGGCGAGATGACCACCACACCACCGCCCGCGAGGTGACGCTGACACACCTTATTTTCGCGTTTCAAGGTGCGTCAGCGTCACCTCGCGGCTCCGGCAGCGGGAGGCCGTTGAGCATGAGACTGCCTCCGGCGCTGGCCACAGGATGTGACCAGCGCCGGAGGCTGGACAGGTGAGGCTAAACAGGTGAGGCTAAACAGGTGAGGCGTACGGTCAGTGTTTATCGGCGCAGCACGGGGTCGGGTCGGGCAACTCGAACGGCCCGATCCGCCCCGGCCCGACCGCAGTGGTGATCAACGTCAGTACCCCGTTGATCCACTGCGGCCGGACGAAGTCCCGGGTCACCAGCGGAGTGTCCTCATCCGGCTGCGCGCCGCCGAGCATGATGACCTGCTCGATCGCGCTGAGTTCGAGCAGCTCCGCGACGGTGAGTGTGCCGACCAGGCGGTCGACCCCGGGGTAGCGCACCGCCCGCCCGGACCGGCCGGCCCGGTGCTCGGCGGCGGCGAGCTCCGCCGCCGGGACCAGATCGGCCGGGGTGGCGGGCAGGTCGCGCAGCCCGTCGGGGGCGGCCAGACTGATCGCCACGTGCGGCCTCGGCGTCCGCACCAGATGGGTGCAGGCGACGAGGTCGGGCAGGTCGGCCACGCCGACGACGTCGTGCAGCCAGTGTTCGGCAGCGGCGTCGTCGGCATGCCCGAGGCTCACCCCAGTAATGATCATGGCGGTGGCGGTCAGGATGGCAGGACCCAGATCGGGTTGCCGTAGAACCACAGGTCCAGCCACGGGTCGGCGTCGCCGAGCACGTCCATCGCCGGGCCGTGCGGGTCGACCGCCGCACCCATCAGACCGGGCGCGCTGCGGTTACCGTCGGTGCCGCGCACCCGGACGTACATCGGCCGGTCCACCCGGCCCAGCGGGTAGCTGAACGACACCCGCTTGCGGCCCGGCTGCACCTCGAACGAGGCGGCCACCCGGGTGGTCGGGGCGGTGAAGGTGTCCTGGTCGGTGACCGGTCCGGTGACGTCGCCGACGATCAGGTCCACCCGGGCCAGCTTCGGCACGAACTGCGCCCAGTTCGGCACGGTGGCCAGATCGATGTCCAGGGTCACCACGACCGACGTACCACTCTTGATCTTCAGCGTGCCGCCGAGCGTGGCACCGGCACCCGGCCGCTGGTCGTTGAGCCGGCGGACCCGCATGTCCAGGCCCCGGATCAGACCGCCGTGGTCCACCCAGACCCGGCCGGCCCGGATGGCGTCCATCACCGCGCGGTAGCCGAACGCCTGCGCGCCGACGTGGGTACGGCTGTACTGTCCCGGCCAGAAGTCACCGGCGGTGGTGATCAGCGGCCCGTACACCGGGTCGTTGTACTTGCCGTTGGCGTTGAAGTCGCTGTCCGGACCGCGCATCGACGTACCCAGGTAGTTGATGTGCGAGTCGGAGTTGGCGCTGATCCACCACGGCTTGCCCTCGGCGAGCAGGCTGTCCCACAGCCCGCCCACGGTGGAGGTCATCCAGTCGAACCCGCCCCAGGTGCGGTAGCTCTCCAACGGGTAGCCGGGGAACGACGCCGCCGACGGGCTGCCCTCGTAGTAGCCGCGACCGCGACCCGGGCCGTTCGGCGCCGGCAGGCTGGACGCCTGGTGACCCGGGGCGCCCTCCATGCCGACCGCCACGGTCGGGTCGGCGTCGCGCCAGGCCCGCACCTCGTGCGGCGAGTCGACGCCCCGCCGGGACGGGTGGTTGGCCAGGAACAGCGCACCACCGATCCGGCGTCGGCGGACCTCGTCACCGAGGAACTTGATGCCGGCGATGGCGAGCGCCTCGTTCTCCGGGCTCGGGCTGCTGGTGCCGTTGACCGAACCGTCGTAGTCGGTCTCGAACTGCTTGAGTACGGCGACCTCGTTCGGCCCCGGCTGGACGAAGACCGTGCCGTGCTCGGCGGACGGGATGTTCCACTCCAGGCCCTGGTAGATCAGCAGGTCCTTGATTTCCTTGCGGGTTTCGACGATGTCCGGGTTGACCTTCTCCACCCCGATGCGGGAGTGGGTAGCGTTGCCGTGGTCGGTGATGACGATCCAGTCCAGACCGTACGCGCGGGCGTGCTTGGCCTGGTCGACCACCCGGTACATGGCGTCCGAGCTGTACTGGGTGTGGATGTGGTGGTCGCCGGCCAGCCAGACGAACTCACCGTCGTTGGCCTGGCCGCCGCCGGTGCCGCCGCCGGCGTGGTCGTTGGCCGGTGCGGCGTGCGCGGCGTGTCCGCCGGCCAGCACCGACGACGCGGCTGCGCCGGCTCCGAGCAGCCCGGCGTTCCGCAGGAAGGTACGCCGGGACGCCTCGGTCGGCGACAGTTCGGCGTCCGGCACCGACAGGTCGAGCGGTGCCGGTACGTCGGCACCGCTCGCTGCGTGGTCGTGGTGGTGATGATGGTGGTGGTGTCCCATCCCTGTTCCGCCTCCCAGATCAACTTTGTCGCGGTCAATCTCGTGGAGGTGGGGAAACAGCAGGCGACGTACTGCCGTCGTTGCGGCGCACGTGCCGTGAAGGTGTTGCCATATGTGCATCTGTGACACCTGGCGTGACCTGCTGATCTTTCTGCCGGGGAGTGGCCGGGCCGGGCTCAGCCGATCACCGGGCGGAAGACCCCGGCGGCGAAACTGACCGCCAGCGACCCTCCGGCGGCGACTGCGGCACCGACAACCAGAGCGGCGTCGGCCGCCCCGAACCGTTGCCGCCGGGCACTGGTCCGGGGGATGCCGGCGTCGAATCCCCGGGCGTCCATCGCGGTGGCCAGCCGGGTGCCCCGGCGGATCGCCAGCACCAGCAGCCCGAAGGCGGTCGTCGCGAACAACCGGAGCCGACGCACCGGGTTGCGACCCGCGTCGATGCCCCGGGCCCGGCGGGCCATCGCCAGCAACTGCCACTCGGCGGCCAGCATCGGCACCAGCCGGAACGCGGCGAGCGCCCCGATCGCGAACCGGGGCGGGGCCTTGACGTTCTGCACCAGGGCGTCGGCCAGGTCGGTCGGGTCGGTGGTGGCGAAGACCAGCACACCGGGCAGCGCCACGGCCAGCAGGCGCAACGCCAGCCCGAGTGCGGTGACCAGCACGCCGCTGGTCACCAGCACCGGCCCGGCGGCGAGCAGCACCGGGCCGGTCCGTTCGGCGGCGAACAACGTCAGGGTGACCAGCACACCGGCGGCGCTCAGCAGCAGCGGCGCCATCCGGCGCAGCAGGGCCCGGTAGCCGAGCCCGAACAGCGGGACCACGGCGAGCTCGACGGCGATCGCGACGGCCGGCGCCACCGGGTCCAGAGTGGCCAGCAGCAGCACCGAGAAGACCAGCGCGGCGGCGAGCTTCGCTACCGGGTTGCGGCGGGCCAGCGGCGCCGTCCTGGTGCCGTCCGGTTCGCCGATCACCGGGTCAGCCGCCGGCCCGCTCACAGAATCAACCGCCGGCCGGCTCATAGGGTCAACCGCCGGTCGGCGAGGGCGGCGACGAGGTCGACGTCGTGGGTCACCGTCACGATCCCGTGCCCGGCGTCGCGCAGCTCACCGAGCAGCGTGACCAGTTCGAGCCAGGTACGCCGGTCCTGGCCGAACGTCGGCTCGTCGAGCACCAGCAGGCGGGGCGCGGTGGCCAGGGCGGTCGCCACACTCAGCCGCCGCGCCTCACCACCGGAGAGGGTGTACGGGTTGGCAGCCGCCAACCGGTCCAGCCGCAGCCGCTGCAGCAACTCGTCGACCACCCTGGCGACGGTCGACTCCGCCAGCCCGCAGCGGCGCGGGCCGAGAGCCAGCTCGTCGGCCACCGTGGTGGCGACGAACTGGTGCTCCGGGTTCTGGAACACGTTGCCGATCCGGCGGACCAGCTCCGGTGCCCGCCACCGGTGCGGGGCCGGGCCGACCCGGCCGTCGCCGGTCAACGCGGCGGTGGCCTGGACCGTTCCGTCGGTGGCTGCGACCAGCCCGCCGAGCAGCAGGGCCAGCGTGGTCTTGCCGGCACCGTTGGGCCCCAGCACGGCCAGCGCCTCGCCGGCGCGTAGCGGCACCTCGTCGGCGAGCGGGGCGAGCCGGGGCACCAGCCCGACCCGGTCGGCGATCAGCAGCGGCTCACCGGCCCGGGCAGGGAAACCACCGCGCTGCGGCAGCGGCTGATCGGGCACCCAGACACCGTCGGCGGCCAGTTGCCCGCCGTACCGGTCGAAGACCTCGTCCGGCTCGCCGTCAGCCCGCACCCCGCCCCCGGCGGACAGCACCACCACCCGGTCGACCAGCGGCAGCGCCTGCGCCACCCGGTGCTCGACGATCACCAGTGTGGTGTCCCGGTCCCCGTCGAGCGCCCCGGCGACGGCGTTGCGGACCAGGTCGGCGCCGGCCGGGTCCAGGTTGGCGGTCGGTTCGTCCAGCAGCAGCAGACCCGGCCGCAGGGCGAGCGCCCCGGCCAGGGCCAGTCGCTGCTGCTCGCCGCCGGACAACGCGACCGTCGGCCGGTCCCGGCCGTACCGGAAGCCGACCCGGGCCAGCGCGGCGTCCACCCGCGGCCAGATCTGCTCGGCCGGCACCCCCCGGTTCTCCAGACCGAACGCCACGTCGTCGCCGCTGCGCGCCATCACCAGCTGGGTCTGCGGATCCTGGAAGACAATGCCGACCCGCTCGCGGGCCTTGCGCGGGTCGAGCCCGTCGACGGTGACGGTGCCGGCCTGCTCGCCCGAGTCAGCCGGCAGCACCCCGGCGATCGCCGCCAGCAGCGTGCTCTTGCCGGCCCCCGACGGCCCGAGCAGCAGGACCCGTTCACCGGCGTCAACGCTCAGGTCGACGTCACGGACCGCCCAGGCCCGGCGGCCGGCGTGTCGCCAGCCGAACCCGCGCAGCTCCAGCCGGCTCACGACCCGCACGGTCGCGGCCGGGTCACACCGTGGTGCGGTCGCGGCCGGAGGGGAACCGGTCGAGCACCCCGGTGCGGGCCAGGGCCCGGGTCAGCGCCACGCTGCCGGCACCGGCCAGCACGATCGCGCTGACCACGGTGACGATGAAGATCGGAATCCGGAAACTGACCAGGTCGTACGGCGCGTAGTAGCGGATCTGGTCGAAGATCGCCGCGCCGAGCCCGGCGGCCGCACCGGCGGCCAGCGCCACCGGCAGCCGGAACGAGCGGTACGCCACCGCCAGGAACACCAGCTCGGCACCGACCCCCTGGGCCAGCCCCTGCACGATCACCACGGCGCCCCACTGGCTGCCCAACGCCGCCGAGACGACCGCGGCGACCAGCTCGCAGAACAGCGCGGCCCCCGGCTTGCGGATCACCAGTGCGCCGAGCACGGCCGGCACCAGCCATACCCCGTACAGCACCGCCTGAGCGGGCGGGAAGAAGGTGAACGCGGCCTCGGTAGCGGCCCAGATCAACCCCCACAGCCAGAAGACCACCCCGAACGCGACGGCGATCACCGAGGCGACCACGATGTCGACGGTCCGCCAGCTGCGGTCGGCGGGCAAAGATTGCTGCGTCATACGTCGCTCCAACTCCCTGCGCTGGCATTACCCAGATCAGGTTCGAGGGTCTGCGGGACTCCCCGCACTCTCAGCGCTGTGTGCGCTCCCCTGTGGGACATCAGGTTGTGCCACCGACGCTAGCACCGGCGGCACCGCACCGACAGTGGGCGCGTCCCGGTGTGGTGGCGGGCACCCCTGCGCGGGTTATCGTGAACTGCCCGCCTTCACACCAGCGAGGGGACCAGCCCGCCGTGACCGCTGCCGATCGCACCGCGACGCGTCGGACGCGCCCAGGCGACGACATCGACTGGGCCGCACCGGCCGACGACGACCTGCCCGGGTCCGGCGGCGGCGCCGGACCGCCCGGCGGCCCGCGTCCGCCCCGACGCCGGCTGTTCGGTGACCGGGTCGGCTCAGTGGAGGTGCTCGCCTTCCTGCTGATCGGGCTGGTGATCTTCCGCGAGCCGTTGGCCAACCTGATCTCCGACCCCCGGCTGCAGACCTGGACCACGGTCTTCGTGTCGGTGATGGTTCAGGCGATGCCGTTCCTGGTCTTCGGGGTGGGGCTCTCTGCGGTGATCGCAGTCTTCGTACCCAGGTCGTTCTGGGCGAAGGCGTTGCCGAAACACCCGGCGCTGGCGGTGCCGGTGGCCAGCGCCGCCGGGGTGGTGCTGCCCGGCTGCGAGTGCGGTTCGGTGCCGATCGCCGGGTCGCTGATCCGTCGGGGCGTCGCGCCGGCTGCCGCGCTGGCCTTCCTGCTCGCCGCTCCGGCGATCAACCCGATCGTGCTGGTGGCCACGGCGGTTGCCTTCCCGAACAACCCCGAGATGGTCGTCGGTCGAGGTGTCGCCAGCCTGCTCGTCGCGGTCGTGATGGGCTGGCTGTGGCTGCGGCTGGGTCGCACCGATTGGATTCGCCTGCCGCGCCGGCCCGACCTGGACGACCTGTCCCGGGCGCGGGCGTTCTGGGCGGCGGTCCGGCACGACATCATGCACGCCGGCGGTTTCCTGGTCATCGGCGCGATGGCCGCCGCCAGCATCAACGTGCTGGTGCCGGAGCGCTGGCTGCAGACCCTCGCAGACAACCCGGTGCTGTCCATTCTGGCGCTCGCCGTACTCGCCGTGCTGTTGTCGATCTGCTCGGAGGCGGACGCCTTCGTCGCGGCCTCGCTGTCGCAGTTCTCGCTCACCTCACGGCTGGTCTTCCTGGTCGTCGGCCCGATGGTCGACCTGAAACTTGTCTCGATGCAGGCCGGCACGTTCGGGCGCAGATTCGCGTACCGGTTCGCTCCGGCGACATTCCTGATCGCCATCGTGGTGGCGGTCGCGGTGGGGACGGTGCTGTTGTGAACAAACAGGCTCAAGGCGTGGTGCTGCTGCTCCTCGGCGGCGCGGTGGTACGGGCCAGCGTCACCGACATGTACCTGCGGTACGTCAAGGAGGCGCTGCAACCGTTCCTGATCGCCGCCGGCCTGCTGCTGATCGTCGCAGCGGTCATGACGCTCTGGCACGACCTGCGGCGTCGGTCGACACCGGCCCCTGCCGTCGGCGTACATGCCGGGCACGGCCACGCCGTCGACGACGGGCACGGTTGCTCCGCCGACGACGGCCACGGCCACGCCCATCACGAGCCGAGGGTGGGCTGGCTGCTGATCCTGCCGGTGCTCGGGCTGCTACTGGTCGCCCCGCCGGCGCTGGGTTCGTACGCCGTCGCGCAGGCCGGCACCGCGTTGAGCAGCGAGCAGGCATCGTCGGATTATCCGCCGCTGCCGGACGGCGATCCGGCCGAGATCAGCGTGCTCGACTACGCCTCCCGGGCGATCTTCGACGAGGGCCGGTCGCTGGACGGGCGCGACGTACGGCTCACCGGCTTCGTCACCGACGGCCCGGACGGTGAGCCGATGCTGGCCCGGATCGTGCTCTCCTGCTGTGCCGCCGACGGCCGGCCGATCAAGGTCGGGATGGACGGCAGCGCCCCGACCGGGCTGCCGGCGGACACCTGGATCGCGGTGGTCGGCCGGTACAGCGACCGGATCGGCACCGACCCGGTGAACGGGGCCAGCATCCCCTATCTGGCGGTCGAGTCGTGGCAGCAGATCGACGCCCCCCGGCAGCAGTACGAGTAGAGGTTTCCCGCCGTGGCGTCCGGGGCACGTTGCTGACCGCCAGTTGAGCGTGGGCGGTCCGGCAGGAGGACGAGCGGACGTGGACCGGGAGACTGAGAAGGAACGCTGGCAGCGCAACTTTTCCGATCTGCTACAGGAGCTGAGGGTCGCCCAGACCGGGGTGCAGATCCTCTTCGCGTTCCTGCTGACCCTGCCGTTCAGCAGCGGGTTCCCCGACACGAACGGGTTTCAACGGGACGTGTACGTGGTGGCGCTGCTGGCGGCGGCGGCCGCCGCAGCGTTGATCATTTCGCCGGTGGCGTTCCACCGGGCGCTCTTCCGGCGTGGCCGTAAGCCGGAGCAGGTCCGGTTCGCCCACCGGATGGCCAGCGGGGGTCTCAGCCTGATGCTGGTCGCCATGGTCAGCTCGGTGCTGCTGGTCACCGACTTCATCCTGTCCCGACCGGTCGCGTTCGTGCTCAGCGGTCTCACCGGGGTATGGTTCCTGATCTTCTGGGTCGCCCTGCCCTTCGTACACCGTGGTTGGCTGGACGGCGACGAGGATGAGGACGAGGACGGTGGTGCCGACGGTGGTGCGGGTGGCGACCGTGGTGCGGGTGGCGGCCGGTCAGCGCCGGCCACGTAGGCCCAACGCCCGCAGCTCCAGTTCCGCCAACGCCTCGGTGGCCGCCGATGGTGCCGAGCGGGCGGGTGGCCAGCGCCAGGGCCAGCTCGCCGACCCGGTCCTGCAGCCAGCTGGCGGCGCGGATCCACAGGTAGACCCGAAACGACGACGATCAGGTCGGTGGCGAGTTGCCGGGCGGCGCGCGGAAACGGTCGGCGTAGATCTGCATGCGCACAGCGTGCCGTACGAGGACCGGAATCGCGCGGGCGCGGTCACGTCGTAGGGGTACGCCGGGCGGCGCATTTCGGGCAGGTCCCGAAGATCTCCATGGTGTGGCTGACCCCGACGTAGCCGTGCTGGGCCGCGATCCGTTCCGCCCAGTTTTCCACCGCCGGCCCGGCCACCTCGACCGCGCTTCCGCACGAGCGACAGACCAGATGGTGGTGGTGGCCCTGGCTGCACCGCCGGTACAGGTGCTCGCCGCCGGGCGGGCGCATCACGTCGACCTCGCCGGAGTCGGCCAGCCCTTGCAACGTCCGGTAGACCGTGGTCAGACCGACCCGGTCGCCCCGCTGGCGCAGCATGGCGTGCAGCTCCTGGGCGCTGTGGAAGCCGGCGAGCTCGTCGAGGATGGCGCTGACCGCGCTGCGTTGCCGGGTGTTGCGCACCGTCGAGGGCTCCGCGGTGCCGGGTGTGGTGTCTCCAGTCCTCATTCAGGGCCTCCGGGACGTGTTCTGCCCGGGCCAGTGCCGGCGGCTGCTCACCGGACCTCCCGGGCATGACTGACAGCGTCCGCTACGATGTGCGCGACGTGTTCGTCGACCAGCGCGTAAGCGATCTCCCGGCCACGCCGGGAGCCGTGCACCACGCCCGCGCCCCGCAGCACCCGCAGATGCTGGGACACCAGCGGCTGCGGCGCGCCGAGCTTCTGCACGAGTTCGTGGACACATCGCTCACCCTGGGCGAGCTCGGTCACGATGGCCACCCGCAGCGGGGCAGAGAGTGCGCGCAGCAACTCGCTGGCGCTCTCGTACCCGTCGTAGCCGTTGGCCATCGTCACCCCGCAACGGTAACCAATACCGGAGCCGGATCGGCAGGCAGGCGGCTCAGCGGTGCTCGTCGCCGGGTCTGTACCAGGTCAGACGGGACGATCCGGGACCATCTCGGCGGGACAGTCCAGGACCACCTCGGGCGGTTCGACCTCGCGGGGCTGCCGGCGGTGGACGGCCAGCGTGCCGGCCCGGCGGCGCAGCCGCCGCCACGTCCCGGCGCCGACGGCGGTGGCCGCGAAGGCAGCGATCGCCAGGATCACGATGGTCGCGCCCATCGCGGTGTCGGCGGTGCCGGCCAGCCACACCCCGCAGCCGGCGGAGGCCGTACCGATGATCATCGCCATCGCCATGGTGCTGCGGAAGCCCCGAGTGATCTGCTGGGCGGTCGCCACCGGGACCACCATCAGCGCGCTGACCAGCAGCAGGCCGACCGCCCGCATGGCGATGGTGACGGTCACCGCGGTGGTCACCGCGATCAGCAGGTTGAGGGTGCGCACCGGCAGGCCGGAGACCCGGGCGTACTCCTCGTCGTGGCAGATGGCGAACAGCGCCGGCCGCAGCAGCAGCATCGCGGTCAGCACGACCGCGGCGAGCACCACGATCACCCACAGGTCCTCGACGGAGGCGGTGGTGAGCGAGCCGAAGAGGTACGCCATCAGGTTGGCGTTGCTGCGGTCTCCGGCCAGCCCGACCAGCATCACCCCACCGGCGATGCCGCCGTAGAAGAGCAGCGCCAGCGCCATGTCACCGGAGGTACGCCCGCGTTCGCGCAGCAGCTCGATGGCGACCGCCCCGACCGCGGCAGCGATCACGGCGGTGAGCACCGGGGACCGGTCCAGCAGCAGACCGACGCCGACGCCGGTCAGCGCCACGTGGCCGACGCCGTCGCCGATCAACGACATCCGACGCTGCACCAGGTAGATGCCGAGGGCCGGGGCGGCCAGGCCGATGACCAGGGCCCCGATCAGTGCCCGGATCATGAACTCGTACTGGAAGATGCTCATGCGCTCCACATCCGGGACGGTTCCACCGAAGCATGCGGATGGACGTGGTCGTGTCCCGGGTCCGCGTGGTGGCCGGCCGGCGCGGGCACCGGGCCGTCGTGCACCACCTCGCCGTGGTGCAGCACCACGGCCCGGTCGATCAGCGGTTGCAGCGGACCGAGCTCGTGGGCGACGAGGAGCACCGTACCGTTGCCGGCCACGAACGCGCCGAGCGCCCGGGCGAACGCCTCCTGGCTGGCCGCGTCGACCCCGGCGGTGGGTTCGTCGAGCACCAGCAGCTCCGGTTCGCCGGCCAGCGCGCGGGCGATCAGCGTGCGTTGCTGCTGCCCGCCGGAGAGCGTGGCCACCGGATCCCGGGACCGGTCGGCGAGGCCGACGGCGGTCAGCGCCGCGGCGACAGCGGTGCGGTCGGCGGCGCCGGGCGGCCGCAGTACGCCGCGGCGGGCCAGTCGGCCGGAGGCGACCACCTCGCCCACGGTGGCCGGTACGCCGCTGCCGGCACCGAGCCGTTGTGGGACGTAGCCGATCCGGTGCCACTGCCGGAACCGTCCGGCCGGCACCCCGAACAGGTGCACCGAGCCGCCGCGCAGCGGCACCAGCCCGAGCGCGGCGCGGATCAGGGTCGACTTGCCGGAGCCGTTGGCGCCCAGCAGCGCGACGACCTCACCGCTGGTCACGGTGAGGTCGACGGAGCGAAGTACGGTGCGGTTGTCGTAGCCGACCGCTCCGCGCGATACCTGGACGACGCTGGTGGTCACGAACACCCCAGGGCGTCGGTCAGATTGTTCAGATTGTCGTGCATCACCGAAAAATAGTCCCCGTCGGCGTCCGGCTGCAGTCCCTCGATCGGATCGAGCACCGCAGTCTCGGCGCCGGTCTCGTCAGCGATGGTCTCGGCGACGCTCGGGCTGACCAGGGTCTCGAAGAAGATCGTCGTCGCCTGGTGCTCCCGGGCCTCCTCGATCACCTCTGCGAGGCGCTGCGGGGTCGGCTCGTCCTCCGGGCTCAACCCGGTGATTGCGATCTGGTCGAGCTGGTAGCGGACGGTCAGGTAGCCGAAGGCGGCGTGGCTGGTGATGATTTCCCGGCGCTCGCAGTCGGCCAGCCGCTCGGTGTACTCGGCGTCCAGGGTTTCCAACTCGGTGCGCAGCGCGGCGGCGCGGGCGGTGAAGTCGTCGGCGTGGTCCGGGTCGACGGCGGCGAGACGCTCGGCCAGCGCGTCACCGACGGTGGCGAACCGGGTGGGGTCCAGCCACAGGTGCGGGTCCTTCGCGCCGGTCTCGTCGGCGTGGTCGTCCGCCTCGTTCTCGGCGTGCTCGTCTTCGTCGGCGTGCTCGTCTTCGTCGGCGTGGTCGTCCTCGCCGTCGTGGTCGTGGCTGTGCCCACCGTCCGTGGCGTCCAGCAGCGGCTCGACCTCCACCACATCGAAGGCGTGGTCGCCAGCCTCCTGCTCCACCGCGTCATCGACGGCGGGCTGAAAGCCACTCAGGTAGACGACCAGGTCGGCGTCGCTGACCTCGCCGACCTGCCGAGGGCTGAGCTCCAGGTCGTGCGGCTCCGCTCCGGGGGGCGCGAGACCGGTCACCGTGACGGCGTCGCCGCCGATCCGTTCGGCCAGGAACTGCAAGGGGTAGAAGGCGGCGACCACGTCGACCGTGGTGTCGTCGGCGGACCCGTCGCCGCCGTCCTGGGCACAGGCGGCGGTGCCGCCCAGGGCCAGCAGGGCACCTGCGGTGGTGGCGACGGTACGGCGGAAGAGGTGGCTGTGCATCAGGCAACTGTCCGTGGCGACGATAATGATTGTCAAAAACGCATGGTTGCATGATTCGCTGCAGCCTGCGGCGAGCGGGCTGAACCGGCTAGAACACCTTGGCGAGGGCGACCGCCACCAGCAGGGTGAGCGCTACCAGGCGAAACATGCGCCCGGCCGCCGGCACCGCCGGCCAGCTGCGACGCAGCAACCAGACCAGCCCGGCGGCCAGCACCAGCAGCGCTGTCGCGCCGACGACGCCCGGCGCGAAGAGCCCGACCAGGACGAGCACCAGGGCGGCGAGGAACGCCCCGGTCGGGCTGATCCGCCCGGGGCGCACCGGCGGCGACGGTTGCGTAGGCTGCATCCGACCGACTCTAGTCAGGAGGGGACGCGACGTGCTGGTGGTCAACCGGTTCACCGTGCCGGAGGCGGACACGCCCGGCTTCGTCGATCGCGCCCGGGCCGCGCTGCGAGCCCTGGCCGGTCGCCCGGGGTACCGGCGCGGCGCACTGACCCGGGCGCTGGAGGACCCGCACCGCTGGTGCCTGGTCACCGAATGGGAGTCGGTGGGCACCTACCGGCGGGCGCTCGGCTCCTTCGAGGTGAAGGTGGACGCGACGCCGCTGCTCGCCGAATCGCTCGACGAGCCGTCCGCGTACGAGGAGCTGGTCACCGCCGGGCCTGGAGAAGAACCCGCAGCCCACAGCAGTGACCGGGCGGCGGAGCCGGGACGGTGAGCCGGCGGGCACTACCCTTTGCCTCATGACCGATCCCGGACCGGCGCAGCCGCGCCCGCCGTCCGCCGTGCCCGACGAGGCGTCCCCGTGGCAGGCACCCTCGCCGTGGGCGCCGCCGGACCGCCAGCCGCCGCCGCAGCCTGCTGCGACCGGACAGTCTGAGGCCGCACCGGACGACACGCCGGCTGCCGGCCCGGCAACCCCGGTGCCCGGCCCGGTGACCTCGGCTGCCAACCCGGTGACTCCGGTGCCCGGTCCGACCTACCCGGTGCCGGCTGGTCCAGGAGTCGCGCCGCCGTTCGCCGCTCCGCCGGCCGAAGGCCGTACCGCGCGGGTCTGGATCGGGCTGGGCGTCGCGGCGCTCGCGCTGCTGCTGTGCTGTGGCGGTGGCACCGTCGCGTTGGTCGGACTCATCGTCACTGGCGCCGAAGCGATCGACGAACAGGCCCGGATCGCGGTCGGCGACTACTTCGAGGCGGTGAGCCAGCAGGACTTCGACGCTGCGTACGCCATGCTCTGCGCCGAGGCGCAGCGCCGCGAGTCGGCCAGTGAATTCGCCCGACGACTCGCCACGGAGCCGGAGATCACCGGCTACGAGGTCGGTCAGGTCTCGGTCACCAGCCGGATCGTCGTACCGGTGGAGGTCGACTACGCCCGAGGCGGCGGCGACACCCTGCGAGTGTCGCTCAACCAGGACACCGGCACCGGTGAGCTAGAGGTCTGCGGCGTCGAGGGGTAGCCTCCGAACATCTGCCAGATCAGCCCGTCCGCACATCCCCGCCGGCCGCCAGCCGGTGTAGGAGCAGCGCATGCCAGCCGACCGCATCGACGCCGTGGCCAGTCTCGCCCACCGGCGTGGTTTCGCGTTCCCGTCTGGTGAGGTCTACGGTGGCCAGCCGGTCGCCTGGGACTACGGGCCACTCGGTGTGGAGCTCAAGGAGCATGTCCGCCGGCAGTGGTGGCGCACGGTGGTGCAGCACCGCGACGATGTCGTCGGCCTCGACGCGGCGGTCATCCAGGCGAGGCCGGTGTTCACCGCGTCCGGCCTGCTCGACACCTACACCCAGACCCGGGTCCGGTGCCGGGCCTGCGACCTCACCCAACCGCTGGACCGGATCGTCGAGGCGTCCACCGTACGCCGGGAACAGCCGGCTGCCGCACTCGCCGAGCTCGCCTGTCCGAGCTGCGGCAGCCGGGGCAGCCTCACCGACCCGCAGCAGGTCAGCGGGCTGCTCGAGGTCTCACCGGACCGTCCGGGGCCACCACCGGACCGGTACTACCTGCGGCCGGAGGCGGCACCGGGCACCTTCGTGAACTTCGCCAACGTAATGATCGCCGCCCGCAAGAAGCCGCCGTTCGGCATCGCCCAGGTCGGCCGGATCTTCCGCAACGTCGTCGGTCCCGGCGAGTTCCTGCTGCGCAGCCACGAGCGGGAGCGGATGGAGCTGGAGTACTTCGTCGAGCCCGGAAGCGACGACGACTGGCTGGGGTACTGGGCGCAGCAGCGGTGGGACTGGTACGTCGACCTGGGTCTCGCGCCACAGCAGTTGCGCCGTACCGAGGTGCCCCTCGCCGGCCTGCCGCAGCACGCCAAGCGGATCGTCGAGATCGAATTCCGGCTCGGTGGCGCCTATCAGGAATTCGTGGTGCTGGAAGGGATCACGAACCGTGCCGACTACGATCTGACCGCGCATGCCAAGCATTCCGGTGCCGACCTTTCCTATTTCGACCAGGACCGGGGCGAGCGGTGGGTGCCGTACGCGATCGAGCCGGCGGCGGACCTCACCGCGACGGTCTTCGCTCTGCTGCTGGCGGCGTACGACGAGGACGAGGCACCGAACACCAAGGGCGGCGTCGACAAGCGGACCGTACTCCGTCTCGACCCGCGGATCGCCCCGGTCAAGGTCGCGGTGCTGCCGCTGTCGCGCAACGCCGACCTCTCGCCGAAGGCACGTGACCTTGGCGCCGCGCTGCGCCGCCGCTGGATGGTCGAGTTCGACGATTCGCAGGCCATCGGTCGCCGCTACCGGCGGCAGGACGAGATCGGTACGCCGTACTGCGTCACGGTCGACTTCGAGACGCTGACCGACGACGCGGTGACCGTGCGGGACCGGGACACCATGGCGCAGCAGCGGGTGTCGCTGGACCAGGTCGAGCGGTACCTGCTGGAGCGGTTGCCGACCGGCTGACCACCGGGCCCGGGCCCGGTGCCGGGTGGGCCCGTGGAATCCTGGACGGCGTGTCTGTCACCGTGTCCCGGCCGGCCGGCGGGTCCGCGCCGGTCCTCCCGCCGCTGCCGCTCGGCCGTCACCAGGTGTGGCCACCGGTGGTCCTGGCGCCGATGGCCGGGATCACCAATGTCGCCTTCCGCCGGTTGTGCCGCGAGCAGGGCGGCGGGCTGTACGTCTGCGAGATGATCACCACGCAGGCGTTGGTCGAGCGCAACCCGAAGACGCTGCGGATGATCGCGTTCGCGCCGTCCGAACGGCCCCGGAGCCTGCAGCTGTACGGGGTCGATCCGCAGGTCACCGCAGCCGCCGTGCGGATCGTGGTGGAACGTGACCTGGCCGATCACATCGACCTGAACTTCGGCTGCCCGGTGCCCAAGGTCACCCGCAAGGGCGGTGGTGCGGCGTTGCCGTGGCGGCACCGGCTGTTCAGCCGGATCGTCGCCGGCGCGGTCCGGGCGGCCGCGCCCGCCGGAGTACCGGTGACGGTGAAGATGCGCAAGGGCATCGACGACGATCACCTTACGTACCTGGACGCCGGGCTGGCCGCCCAGGAGGCGGGGGTCGCGGCGGTGGCGCTGCACGCCCGTACCGCCGCCCAGCGGTACTCGGGCACCGCTGACTGGGACGCGATCGGCCGGCTCAAGCAGACCCTGAGCGTGCCGGTGCTCGGCAACGGTGACATCTGGGAGGCCGATGACGCGGTGCGGATGGTGGCGCACACCGCCGCCGACGGGGTCGTCGTCGGCCGGGGCTGTCTGGGCCGGCCGTGGCTGTTCGCCGACCTGTCGGCGGCGTTCGAGGGCGGGTCCGGGCGGACGTTGCCGACCCTGGGCGCGGTCGCCGCCACCATGCGCCGGCACGCCGAGCTGCTGGTCGACTGGTTCGGCACCGGACGGGACGGGCGTGCCGACGCCGAGCGGGACGGCTGCACCGACTTCCGTAAACACGTGGCCTGGTATCTGAAGGGCTTTCCGGTCGGCGGTGAGCTGCGCCGGGCCCTCGCCATGGTGTCCAGCCTGGCGGAGCTCGACGCGCTGCTGTCCAAGCTCGACCCGGCCGAGCCGTTCCCCCGGCACACGTTGGGCCAGCCGCGGGGCCGGACGAACTCGCCGGGCAAGGTCTTCCTTCCGTGCGGATGGCTGGCCAGCCGGGACGACGATTCCGTCCCGGTCGGGGCGGAGACCGCCGATTCCGGCGGCTGAGATCCGCTGGCGGATCCCGTACCTCACACCGGTCGACCGGCGTGATCCAGCTCACCGGTGAATGCGCAGAACTGCGCACGGAAGCGCTCCCAGAACGGGTATCCGATCGCCGCCTGTGTCGTTTCCTGTGCGGCTGGTCACCCACTACTGTCGGCTGGCCTCCCCGGTCGCTTAACCTGCGCCAACCAATGGCCATTGGTGAACCATCGTTCAGCGCCGAACGGCACATGGGAGGCCAACAATGGCGGAATCCGGCGGACCGGGCGACCCGTCCCGGCAGACAACCGATCACCACAGGTACGTCTACGACTTCACCGAGGGGAACCGCTCCCAGCGGGATCTGCTCGGCGGCAAGGGCGCGAACCTGGCCGAGATGACCAATCTCGGCCTGCCGGTCCCACCCGGCTTCACCATCACCACCGAGGCGTGCCGGGCCTACCTGACGACCGGCGCGGTACCGCCGGATCTGCCCGACCAGATCGCCGCCGCCCTGGCCCGGCTGGAGCGCCAGCGGGGTAAACGGCTCGGTGACCCCGCCGACCCGCTGCTGGTCTCGGTCCGCTCCGGGGCCAGGTTCTCCATGCCGGGAATGATGGAGACGGTGCTCAACGTGGGCCTCAACGACGAGTGCGTGGCGGGGCTCGCCGCCCAGGCCGGCGGTGACGAACGATTCGCCTGGGACTCCTACCGTCGGCTGGTCCAGATGTTCGGCCGGACGGTCTGCGGGGTGCCGGGGGAGGAGTTCGACCAGGCGCTGGAGGCAACCAAGCGGGCCGCCGGCTCCGACGACGATCTCGCGCTGGACGCCGACGCGCTGCGCGGACTGGTCCGGGCGTACCAAAAGATTTTCTTCGCGCACACCGGCCGGGACTTCCCGCAGGACCCCCGCGAGCAGCTCGACCTGGCGATCCGGGCGGTCTTCGACTCGTGGAACGCCGAACGGGCGGTGATCTACCGGCGTCAGGAGCGGATCCCCGCCGAACTCGGCACCGCGGTCAACGTGGTGGCGATGGTCTTCGGCAACCTGGGGCCGGATTCCGGCACCGGCGTCGCCTTCACCCGCGACCCGGCCAGCGGTGACCAGGGGGTTTACGGCGACTACCTGGCCAACGCGCAGGGCGAGGACGTGGTCGCCGGGATCCGTAACACGCTGCCGCTGCAGGAGCTGGCCCGGCTCGACCCCCGTTCATACGACGAGCTGCTGGCCATCATGGCCCGGCTGGAGAACCACTACCGGGACCTGTGCGACATCGAGTTCACCATCGAACGCGGCAAGCTGTGGATGCTGCAGACCCGGGTCGGCAAGCGGACCGCCGCCGCCGCGTTCATCGTCGCCAGCCAGTTGGTCGACGAGGGGATCATCGATCTGGACGAGGCGCTGCACCGGGTCAGCGGGGCACAGCTGGCGCAGCTGATGTTCCCCTGCTTCGACCTGTCCGACGCGCCGCCGCCGATCGCCACCGGGGTGGGTGCCTCGCCGGGTGCCGCGGTCGGCAGGGTCGTCTTCGACTCGGCGCGGGCGGTCGAGCTGGCCAGGCAGGGAGAGCAGGTGATCCTGGTCCGGCGGGAGACCAACCCCGACGACCTGCCCGGCATGATCGCCGCGCAGGGCATCCTGACCAGCCGGGGCGGCAAGACCAGCCACGCCGCCGTGGTGGCCCGGGGGATGGGCAAGACCTGCCTGTGCGGGGCCGACGCCCTCGACATCGACGCCAGGGCCGGGCGGTTCATGGTCGCCGATCTCACCGTCTCCGAAGGTGACGTGGTGTCGATCGACGGCACCAGCGGCTGCCTGTACCTCGGTGCGGTGCCGGTGCGACCATCCGAGGTGGTGCAGTACTTCGAAGGCGCCGTCGACCCGGCGAGCTCCACCAACCCGCTGGTGCTCGCCGTACACCGGATCCTGTCCCACGCCGACGACCGGCGGCGGCTGGCGGTGCGTACGAACGCCGACACCGGCGCAGACGCCGCGCGGGCCCGGCGGTTCGGCGCCGAGGGGATCGGGCTGTGCCGCACCGAGCACATGTTCCTCGGCGACCGCCGGGAACTGGTGGAGCGGCTGATCCTGGCCCGTGACGAGGCGGAGCGTGCGGCCGCGCTGGCCGAACTGCTGCCCCTGCAGCGGGCCGACTTCCGGGAGATCTTCCAGGAGATGGACGGCCTGCCGGTCACCGTACGGCTGATCGACCCGCCGCTGCACGAGTTCCTGCCGTCGCTTGAGGAGTTGGCCGTCTCGGTCGCCCTGGCGCAGGCCCGGGGTCAGGACGCCGGCCGCGACACGGCGTTGCTCGCCGCGGTGCGCCGGATGCACGAGCAGAACCCGATGCTCGGCCTGCGCGGTGTGCGGCTCGGCCTGGTCATCCCTGGGTTGTTCGCGATGCAGGTGCGGGCGATCACCGAGGCTGCCGTCGAGTTGGCCGCCGCCGGGCGCGATCCGCGCCCGGAGATCATGGTCCCGCTGGTCGGTGCGGTCCAGGAACTGGAGACGGTACGCGCGGAAGCCGACCGGATCATCGCCGAGGTGCTCGGCGACCGGTCAGTCGAGATCCTGATCGGCACCATGATCGAGGTGCCCCGGGCCGCGTTGACCGCCGGTCAGCTCGCCGGATCGGCGCAGTTCTTCTCCTTCGGCACCAACGACCTGACCCAGATGGGCTGGGGATTTTCCCGTGACGACGTGGAGGGCGCGTTCTTCTGGCGTTACCTGGAGCTTGGCATCTTCGGCATCTCGCCGTTCGAGTCGATCGACCGGGACGGCGTGGGCCGGCTGGTGCGGATCGCCGTCGAGGAGGGCCGCGCCGCCCGGCCCGGTCTGAAGATCGGGGTCTGCGGCGAGCACGGCGGCGACCCCGACTCAGTGCACTTCTTCCACGAGGCGGGCCTGGACTACGTGTCCTGCTCGCCGTTCCGGGTGCCGGTCGCCCGGCTGGAGGCCGGCCGGGCAACGGTCGAGTCGACCGGCTCGGACAGCCGCTGACCGGCCGCTGACGAAGAACGGCCGGGCACCCTGGGGGGCAGGAGGGTGCCCGGCCGCCGCCTCGGTTCCCGCCGGCCGGCGTTGGTCAGAACCGGCGGCGAGGTAGCGCCGGGTTGTACGGCAGGGTCGCCATCGGGGTGCGGACCGCCAGCGGCGCGTGGTTGTCCAGCAGGCCCGGCACCGGTGCCGCGACGTTGCCGGCCGGCCTGCTCCGCAGCAGTTCGCCGATCGACCGGGCGGCCCGACGGCCATGGGCGTGCAGCAGGCCCGGATCGGTGCCCGGTCCGGCGAGCACGGCGAGCAGCGCCCGGTCGCCCACCGGGTAGAGGGCGACCTGGCCACGGTTGCCGTGGATGACGGTCTCCCGCAGGTCACCGTGGCCGGCGGTCATCGCGAACCGCCGCCCCAGGCCGACGCTGGCGGCGGCCAGCGCGGCGATGCTCTCCGCTTCGGTGCTGGCGAGGTCGTGGGTGATCAGCAGGCCGTCCACCCCGGTCAGTACGGACCCGGTCACATCGGGCACCCAGTGGCGTAGCCCGTTCAGCTCGGTAACGATAGCGGTGTCAGTGTCCACCGGCGGTCTCCTTCACTCGATCGTCCGGTTGGCTGGTCGCCGACCTCGTCCCGACCGACCTGCCGCAGGCGTACCGGCGGGTGGTGGCCGGACGGGGAGGGCGGCCGCGGTCGGCGCGGCGTCGGCGACGTTGCGCGCCGCGCGACAGTGGGCGCAGGGTTCCGCCACCGGGCCGGGTGGGGTGCCGGCGGGCCTCGGTCGGTCGATGATCGACACCAGCGGGTTGTCCAATCGTCCGGTCGAGGCGGCAGTGACGATGTGCTCCTGGCACGTTACCGCAGGCGATGTTTCTTTGTGGACCCGTAACCATCGGCAATCGGACAGCAATCGATAACTGATTGGCTATTGCGAACGATCATCAAACTGACTTCGGGTGTTTGGCCCGTCACCCTGCCGGGTCGGTGGTCGTCGCCGTACGGTAGGCCTGGAACCGGGTCCGTACGACCTCAGGAGGTGGCCGGTGGCAAGTCAGTGGGAGAACCTGGTGGTCGACGCCCACGACCCGGCCCGGCTAGCCAGATGGTGGGCGCAGGCGCTCGGCTACCAGATTGTGCACGAGGCGTCGGACGAGGTGGAGATCCGGCGCGCGCCGGACCAACTGCCCGGGCTGATCTTCGTTCCGGTGCCAGAGAGCAAACAGTTGAAGAACCGGCTGCACATCGACCTGCGCCCGACGGATCAGGCAGCAGAAGTCGAGCGGCTGGTCGACATGGGTGCCCGCCGGGTCGACATCGACCAGGGCGACGTCACCTGGATGGTGCTGGCGGATCCGGAGGGCAACGAGTTCTGCGTGCTCAGCGGACGTGGCTGAGTGGCCCGCCCCACCGCGGCCCGCAACAGCAGCAGGAACGTCCGGCCGTCCGGCCCGTCGCCGAACCCCAGCCAGCAGGACTCGGGCCGGCCGTGGGTCTGCCAGCGGGCGGTGACCAGGATGCCGTCCGCCGCCGGCAGGGCCAGCGCCAGCGTGGCCAGTCGTGCCGACCGGGCGTAGCGGTGCGGCGGATCGTCCCCGGCAGTGACCAGGTGCCGCCCGAGCAGGATGTCGACCCGATGATGACGGCGCGGTGGTCGCGCCGATCCGGTCGGGCCGGTCGAACTGGTCAGACAGCAGGCGCTGGCGCCGGCCAGCTCTCCCATGAGCTGGCCGGCGCAGTGCTCCTCGACGGCGTACCGCATCGGTTCGGCGACATCGCAGATGTGTACGAGCCGGCTGGTACGGGTCCACCCCTGGTCAGCCACGCCCCGATTGTGGGCTGGTCGGTGCGGTCCCGCAGGGCCGACGTCAACATCACGACACAAACCGGAAACCACCCCGAAATCGTTACCCGGTCGGGTGACGGCGCCGCCGCACGAGGGGTTCGGTTCGCCGCCCCCGACGGGCCGGTCGGGTTGCCGGTTCGCCGCGCCGCCAGGGCGGTTAGGCTGCTGAAGGTGAGTCCCTCTCCGGACGGCCCGGCGGTTGGTCGCGCCGCCGACGTGCACCGTCTGGTGCCGGAGCCGGCCAAGGACACCGGCTACGGGCGCAGCCCGTACGAGCGGGACCGGGCCCGGGTGCTGCACTCGGCCGGGTTCCGGCGGCTGGCGGCCAAGACCCAGGTGCATCTGGCGGATCCGAGCGGCGCGGACGGCGTACCCCGGACCCGGTTGACCCATTCGCTGGAGGTCGCGCAGATCGCCCGCGAGATGGGTGCCCGGCTCGGCTGTGACCCGGACGTGGTGGACGTCGCGGGCCTGGCCCACGACCTCGGACACCCGCCCTTCGGGCACAACGGTGAGCGGGCACTGGACGAGGTGTCCGCCGGCTACGGCGGCTTCGAAGGCAACGCGCAGACGCTGCGGGTGCTCACCCGCCTGGAAGCAAAGGTGATCGGTCCGTCCGGCGATTCCGTCGGGCTCAACCTCACCCGGGCCTCGCTCGACGCTACCTGCAAGTACCCCTGGCCACGCCGGCCCGGCGAGCGCAAGTTCGGGGTGTACGCCGACGACCAGCCGGTGTTCGCCTGGCTGCGCGACGGCGCGCCCGACGGCCGGCGGCGCTGCCTGGAAGCGCAGGTGATGGACTGGGCCGACGACGTCGCGTACTCGGTGCACGACCTGGAGGACGGTATCCATGGCGGCTACATCGACCTCGGTCGGCTGATCGCGGACCCCGACGAACAGGCTGCGCTGGCGGCCGACGTCGCCGCAGTGTACTCCACCGAGTCCGCCGACGAATTGACCGGCATCCTGGCCGAGTTGCTGGCCCGGCCGGAGCTGCGGCTGCTGGCGGGCTACGACGGCAGCCACCCGGCCCAGGCAGCGCTGAAGGGTACGACCAGCATGCTCACCGGGGCGTTCGTCGCCGCCGCGGTGTCGGCCACCCGGGAGTGTTCCGGTGGGCAGCCGGTGCGGCGGTACGCGGCCGATCTGGTCGTGCCGCGGGTGGTGCGCGCCCGGTGCGCGCTGTTGAAGGGGCTGACGTTGCGCTACGTGATGCGTCGGCCGGGTGCCGCCGCCGGCTACCTGCGGCAGCGGGAAATCCTCGCCGAACTCGTCGAGGCGTTGACCGCGTACGCCCCGGCCGGTCTGGACCCGGTATTTCTCCCATTGTGGTCGGACGCGTCGGAGGACCGGGCCCGGGCCCGAGTGATCATCGACCAGGTCGCGTCACTCACCGATCTGGCGGCGATCTCCTGGCACCGGCGGCTGACCCGGCCGGCGGGGCGGCCGGGTCCGACCCGCGTCTGATCCGGTTCACGGCCGGTGGCTCACTCGGCCCTCGGCCGGCGGGCGGACCGCGACCAGGTCTGCGGCGAGCAGCGCCGACCACCAGGTCTCGACGTTCGACAGCGATCCGGAGATGATCCGTGGCTGGTCGCCCTCGGTGAGCAGGGTCAGGGCCGAGCCGTCCGGCCAGGCCAGCACCCAGCCGGCGATGTGTGGAAGCTCGTCCTCCGGCGCCAGCTCGGCGTCCTGGCCGCGGTAGAGGGCGCACAGTCGGGGCGCTTCGTCGAGGGCGATCACGTCCAGGTGGTCGGTGGCGCTGGTCTCGGGTAGCAGCTGGGGCATGGGGGTGCCTCCTCCTTCGGGCTGGGGATCCGGCAATGTAGACGAGACACAGTGAATCGTGAAGAAAGAGAAACAAGCCAGCGAACGGTTCACTAGGTACGACACAGACAGTATTGCCCTGGTTACAGGTGAGGACAAGGTCTGTTCTTCGGCGAGGCGTGGAAAGTGCGTATTGACAGAAGCCTGCCTGGTCAGGGTGGGGTTCGGGGGTCCGCTGCGGCCGGTGGGGTGCCGGCTCCCGGCTCTCGGCACCCGCACCGTCGGTGATGGTGGCGGCAGGGCAGGATGTACCTCGAAGGAGGGCGGCAGAGCATGGCTGGTCGGATCCGGGACGAGGACATCTCGCTGGTGCGGGAGCGTACGTCGATCGCCGACATCATCTCGGAGAGCGTCACACTCAAGTCGGCCGGTGGCGGCAACCTCAAGGGGCTCTGCCCCTTCCACGACGAGAAGACGCCGTCGTTCACCGTGGCACCTGGCCGGAACGTGTACTTCTGTCACGGTTGTGGCAAGGGTGGGGACGCGATCACCTTCCTGATGGAGGCCGAGCATCTCACCTTCGTCGAGTCGGTGGAGCGGCTCGCTGCCCGTGCCGGGATCCAGCTGCGCTACATCGAGGCCGGTCCCGCGCCGGTCCGCCAGCAGACCGGTCAGCGGCAACGACTGACCGCGGCACACGCCGCCGCGGTCGAGTTCTACGTCGACCGGCTGACCGACCCGGCGGCCCGGCCGGCCCGCGAGTTCCTCGCCCGCCGTGGGTTCGACCGGGCGACCGCCGAGCGGTACGCGTGCGGGTTCGCCCCGGACGCGTGGGACGAGTTGACCCGGCATCTGCGCCAGCGGGGCTACACCGCCCAGGAGCTGATCACCGCTGGGCTGGCCCGCCAGGCCCGGTCCGGCTCGTTGATCGACCGCTTCCGGCGCCGCCTGCTGTGGCCGATCCGGGAGCTCGGTGGCGACGTCATCGGCTTCGGCGCGCGTAAGCTCTTCGACGACGACGACGGACCAAAGTACCTGAACACCCCGGAAACCCCGATCTACAAGAAGTCTCACGTGCTGTACGGGATCGACCAGGCGAAGCGGGAGATCGCCCGGCAGGGCAGGGCGGTGATCGTGGAGGGCTACACCGACGTGATGGCCTGCCACCTGGCCGGGGTGCCGACCGCCGTCGCCACCTGCGGCACCGCGTTCGGCGCGGACCACATCGGCGTACTGCGCCGGCTGCTGATGGACACCGAGGCGGTCGCCGGGGAGGTCATCTTTACCTTCGACGGGGACGCGGCCGGGCAGAAGGCGGCGCTGCGCGCGTTCGAGGAGGATCAGCGTTTCGTCGGGCGTACCTTCATCGCGGTCAGCCCGGACAACATGGATCCGTGCGATCTGCGGCTGGCAAAGGGCGACCTCGCGGTGCGCGACCTGGTCGCGCGCCGGGAACCGCTGGTCGACTTCGCGCTGCGGCAGGTACTGAGCCGGTTCGACCTGGACACCGTCGATGGCCGGGTGGAGGCGATGCGGCGGGCCGCGCCGCTGGTGGCGAAGCTCAAGGACCGGGACAAACGCCCGGAGTACGTGCGCAAGCTCGCTGGCGACCTCGGGATGGAAATCGAACCGGTGCAGCGGGCAGTGCTTGCGGCGGCGGCCGGGCCGCAGCGGACCGCTGGCGGCCGGGCGGCGGTGCCTGAGCCGGCGGCGCCGAAGCCGCGCAACGAGCCGGACGATCCTCAGACGTTGGTCGAACGGGAGGCGTTGAAGCTCGGGCTCCAGGTGCCGGTGCTCGCCGGTCCGATGTTCGACAATCTCGGCGCGGAGGTCTACCAGCATCCGGTACACGCCGTGCTGCGGGACGCGATGGCGCAGGCCGGCGGGGCCGCAGCCGCTACCACCGGAGCGGTGTGGATCGAGCGGGTCCGGGACAACTGCGCCGACCTCGCGGCCCGGGCGTTGGTCGCCGAGCTGGCAGTCGAACCGCTGCACGTCGACCGGGAGGCGGACCCGTACTACGTCTCGGTGACCCTGGCCCGCCTGCAGTGGGGAGCGGTCACCACCCGGATCAGGGAGCTGAAGTCGAAGGTGCAGCGGATCAATCCGGTGACCAACCAGGACGAGTATCTGACCCTGGCCGGAGAGCTGTTCTCCCTGGAACAGCATGCGCGTGCGTTGCGCGAACAAGCCGTGGGAGGGTTGTGACGGTGTGGAGTCTGTTTCGGCGTAGCGCGCGGCTGCCGGCCGACCAGCGGCCGCCGCTGGACCGTGACGAGCGGGTGCTGGCCTGGAGTGGGACCGCGACCGGCACGCTGGTCGTCACCAACCGGGGCCTGTGGTTGCCGGGCCGGGCCACCCGGCTCGGCTGGCACCGGGTGCACAAGGCGGTCTGGTCGGGCGAGACGCTGGTCGTCACGCCGGCCGAGACGGTGTCTGAGCACGACGGTTACACCGTGGTCGCCGACGGGCCGGCAATCTCGTTCGACCTCTCGGACCCGGGAGACGTTCCGGACCAGGTCCGGACCAGGGTGACCCGGTCGGTCGGCTACAGCATGCACCACCAGCTGGATGGTGGTGGGGCTCGGGTGGTGGGCCGGCGGGTGTCCGGCATCGACGGCCTGAGCTGGACGGTGCGCTACGACGCCGGCGTCGACACCGACGCGGCCTGGCTGCCCGAGCGTACCGCCGAATTGGTGGCCGCGGCCCGGGCGTCGGTCGAGCAGCAGCCGTGACCGGCCGCGGTGGTGGAGCCGTCCGGTGGCGGATGCGCCCGGGGTCGGGCAGGTCGGCTCAGCTGGCGGTGAAGACGTGGTCGCTGATCATCCGGGTAGCGCCGATCAGACCGGTCTGGTCACCCAGCTCGGACAGGACGATCGGCATGTCGCCGGTGGCCAGCGGCAGTGAGCTGCGGTAGACGACGCCTCGGATCTCGGCCAGTAACGCGTGACCCATTCCGGCGAGCCCGCCGCCGATCACCACCATCCCCGGGTTGAAGAAGCTCACCAGTCGGGCCAGCACCTGACCGACGCGTCGTCCACCGTCGCGGACCATGCCGACCGCGACCGGGTCGCCGGCGGCGGCCGCCCGGGTGACGTCCAGCGCGGTGAGCGTGCCGATCCGGGCGAGTTGTTCGGCGAGCTGGTCGGAACGCCCGGCTCGGGCGGCGGCGACCGCGTCGCGGGTCAGCGCCGCACCGCTGAAGTACGCCTCCAGGCAGCCGACGTTGCCGCAGAGGCATTGCGGCCCGTTCTCGTCGACAGCGGTGTGGCCGATGTCGCCGGCGCAACCGTTGGCCCCCCGGTAGACGTACCCGCCGACCACTATCCCGGCGCCGATCCCGGCGCCGATCTTGACGAACAGGAAGTCGTCGAACGAACGGGCGATGCCGGCGTGTTTCTCACCGAGCGCCATGATGTTGACGTCGTTGTCGACCAGCACCGGGCAGCCGAGTTCGGTGCTGAACATCTCCCGTACCGGAAAGCGGTGCCAACCCGGCATGAACGGTGGCGAGACCGGCACGCCTTCGTGGAAACTGACCGGACCGGGCACCCCGATGCCGGCGCCGGTGAACCGCGTGGTGCCCGAGTCGGCGGCCAGTTTGGTGACCAGTTCGAGGGCCTGCGCGATCACCGCTGTCGGACCCTTACGCAGCTCGGTGCGCTCGGCCAGCCGGGCCACGACCTGCAGTTCGCCGTCGGTGAGCGCCACGTCCAGAGTGCTCGCGCCGATGTCGATGCTGAGGAAGCGGGTGGCGGCGGCGATCCGGACGATCGACGACGGACGACCGCCGCGGGACGCGGCCGGACCGGCGGTCTCCACCAGACCCCGGTCGATCATCCGGTCGAGCTCGGTGGCCACCTTCGACCTGGAGAGGCCGACCGCGTCGCCGAGTTCGGCGCGCGAGCACGGGCCGTCGCGGAGCAGGCGCAGGATCTGCGCCTGATGCGTGTTCTCCGGCCACACTCCCAACACGTTGGTCATTGTCCTTCACCTGGGTCCGGCACGTGGCGTCGTCCGACGTGGAGGGCCGGTGGACACGCGGGCGGAGCGGACCGGCGTGGGCAGGGATCGGGCGAGGTGACGAACTCGCCCGCTGACCCAGGAATAGTGAGCCAGGATGGCAAACTTAGTGCATCAAAGCGTAAACTTCAAGATGCTCGTACAGTACTTTGTCCCCGATCTGGCGGAAGGTGCCTGCTTGCGAAACTCGCTGGCGTCCCTGTCGGGGCCGCGCGGTAGCGTCGGGGCCGTGACTGAACGGGGTAGCGGGCCACTCATCCACGCACGCGGTCTGGTCAAGCGGTTCGGGGCGTTCACCGCGGTCGCCGGCATCGACGTCGATGTCGCGCCCGGTGAGGCGTTCGGCTTCCTGGGGCCGAACGGCGCCGGCAAGAGCTCCACCATGCGGATGGTGGGCTGCGTCTCCCCGCCCAGCGGCGGCACCCTGCGCATCCTCGGGATGGATCCGCAGCGGGACGGCCCGGCGATCCGGGCCCGGCTCGGCGTCTGCCCGCAGCTGGACAACCTCGACCAGGACCTGACGGTACGGGAGAACCTGGTCAGTTACGCCCGCTTCTTTCAGATCCCGCGCCCGGTCGCCCGGCGACGCGCCGACGAACTGCTCGATTTCGTGCAGTTGCGCGACCGGGCGGGCAGCAAGGTGGAGCCGCTGTCCGGCGGCATGAAACGCCGGCTCACCATCGCCCGTGCCCTGGTCAACGAGCCGGACATCGTGCTGCTCGACGAGCCGACCACCGGGCTGGACCCGCAGGCCCGGCACCTGGTGTGGGAGCGGCTGTTCCGGCTCAAGCAACGGGGTGTCACCCTGGTGCTGACCACGCACTACATGGACGAGGCCGAGCAGCTCTGCGACCGACTGGTGGTGATGGACGGCGGTCGGATCGTCGCCGAGGGCTCGCCGCGGGACCTGATCACCCGCTACTCCACCCGGGAGGTGGTCGAACTCCGGTTCCCGACCGACGACCAGGACAGCTTCGCCGACAAACTGGGCGGAATCGCCGAACGGACCGAGGCGCTGCCGGACCGGATCCTGCTCTACACCGGCGACGGCGACGGGGCGCTCAACGAGGTGCACCGCCGTGGGCTGGCGCCGACCAGCGCGTTGATCCGGCGCAGCGGTCTGGAGGACGTCTTCCTGCATCTCACCGGCCGGACCCTGATCGACTAGAATCGGCCGGGGATGATCGCGCAGACCGACCGGCTGTCACTACGCCGCTTCACCATCGACGACCTGCCACTGCTCGTCGAGCTGGACAGTGACCCCGAGGTGATGCGGTACCTCACCGGAGGCAGACCGACCCCGGCCGAAACCGTACGCCGCGAGGTCCTGCCTGCGATCCTGCGTGACTATCTTCGCTTTCCGGGCTTTGGCAAGTGGGCCGCCATCGAGCGCTCCAGCGGCGCCTTCATCGGCTGGTTCGCGCTGAAGCCGGCCGCCGCCGGTCCGGCCGGTGTCGGTCCCGCCAGCGGTGTGGTCAACGGCCGGGGTGGTCGGCTGGCGATCACCGAGGTGGAGCTCGGGTACCGACTGCGGCGCGCCTCCTGGGGCCGGGGGTACGCCTCGGAGGGTGCCCGAGCGCTGCTGCGGATGGCGTTCGACCACCCGACCGTCGACCGGGTCTTCGCCGAGACGATGGCGGTCAACGTCGCCTCGCGGCGGGTGATGGAAGCGGCCGGGTTGCGCCTGGCCCGCTGCTTCCACCTGCAGTGGGACGATCCGATTGAGGGCGTCGAGCACGGCGAGGTCGAATACGAGGTGCGCCGAATCGACTGGGCGGAGCGCGTCGCGGCGCCGGCGATCGAGCGCAACCGCCCGCACTGACGGCGGGGCCGCACTGACAGTTGGGTCGCCGAAACTTCGGCCTGGTAGCGCCGCGTCTGACCCAGTTCACCGAACGCTTCGAGCCGTACCCGCCATTCTCGTGCTGTCCACCACGGGCGACACCGAGCGGCGGTGGTTGGCAGCTGGGCAGGCGCTGCAACGGGTGCTGTTGCTGACCACCGTCGAGAACTTGGCGACCATCCCGGGCGGCGGACCCGGGAGACGGAAATCCCGGTGAGGATGTCCCGCCGTCGCCGTAGAGTACGCCGGGCCGGTAGATCCCGGGCGGTCGGGCCGGGGCGTCGTTTCCACGATGTCGTACCCGGGCGGTACAACATCGGCCGGGGACCGGGTACGGGGGAGGGCGACGACGGATGTCCGGGACAGACACTGGCGCGACGCCGACGGCCACGACAACCGCGCGATCGACCGGGGCGCGGGCCCGGAGCTGGTTCGGGCCGGCGTCGAGCGTCCTGGAAGCGAACCTGACCGGCTACCGGCGGACCTGGCGGTCGTCGGTCTTCTCGACGTTCCTGCTGCCGCTGTTGACGGTGCTCAGCTTCGGTGTGGGGGTGGGAGCCTACGTTGACCAGGGGGTCGGTGGGTTCAGCTATCTCGACTGGATCGTCCCTGGTCTGATCGCTTCCACCGCGTTGCAGGTGGCCATCGGGCAGTCCTCGTGGCCGGTGCTGGGCGGGTTCACCTGGCAACGAACCTACTACTCACAGATAGCCGCTCCGCTACGGATCGCCGACATCGTCGGTGGGTTGCTCGCCTTCGTCCTGCTGCGGGTGCTGGCCAGTGCCGTGGCCTTCCTCGCGGTGGCCGCCGCGTTCGGTGCGCTGCATTCAGGTTGGGCGGTGCTGACCCTGCCGGTGGCCGTGCTGCTGGCAGCGGCCGTCGCCCTGCCGGTGGCCGCCTTCGCGGCCACCATCCGCAGCGACAGCTACATGGTCATCGTGTTCCGGTTCGCGGTCATCCCGATGACCCTGTTCGCCGGAGTGTTCTTTCCGGTGGAGTCGCTGCCGGTGACAGTGCGCTGGCTGGCTTACCTGTCGCCGCTCTGGCACGGGGTCGACCTGTGCCGGGCGGCCTCGCTCGGCACCACGCCCGCCTGGTCCGTCCCCGGACATCTCGGCTACCTGAGCCTCTGGGTGGCGGCCGGATGGTGGCTGGCCGTCACCCGGTTCCGCAGGCGTCTGATCCACTAGAGAGCGTCTGATCCACTAGAGGAGGCAAACGGTGGTGACCCTCGTCCTGCCGCAGGTGCTCGGGGTCGGCGCGGCCGTGCGGCGGGCCGGGTCGGTGATGGAGCGCAACGCGGCCGCCCTGAAGTCCGCGTACTGGGTGGTGATGATCTCCGGGGTGGTCGAGCCGTTGCTCTACCTGTTCTCGATCGGTGTCGGCGTGGGCCGGCTGATCGGGGACATCGCCCTGCCGGGCAGCGGGGCCGTCATCGGGTACGCCGCGTTCGTCGCGCCGGCGATGCTCGCCGCCTCGGCGATGACCGGCGCGTTGTCGGAAACGACTTTCAACTTCTTCGCCAAGATGAAGTTCGTCAAGCTCTACGACGGGATCCTGGCCACCCCGGTCCGTCCGACCGAGTTGGCCTTCGGCGAGCTCGGCTGGGCGATGGCGCGGGGCAGTATCTATTCGGCGACCTTCCTGCTGGTGATGGTCGTGATGGGGTTGACGACCGTCCCGCGGGCGCTGCTGGCGTTCCCGGCGGCGGTACTGGTCGGGTTCGCCTTCGGTGGGCTCGGCATGGCGCTGTCCACCTACATGCGTAGCTGGCAGGACTTCGACTTGATGGGCTCGGCCCAGTTCGCGGTCTTCCTGTTCTCCGGGACGTTCGTGCCGGCGGAGGCGTACCCGTCGGTGCTGCGTTGGCTGGTCGAGCTGACCCCGCTGTACCGGTCGGTCCATCTGATCCGGGCGATCTCCGTGGACACCGTCGGGTGGACGCAGTTGGTCGACGTCGGCTACCTGGTCGGGGTGACGGTGCTCGGGCTGACCGTCGCCGGGCGTCGGGTAGGTCGGCTGCTCTGCAACTGACGTCCTAAAGCACCCTTCTGCGACAGTCATCGATCTTGTCGGGTCCTGTCGTACAGACTTCTGGCTGGCGGAAGACAAAGCCATCGGTAGTTCACCTGAAAGTTTAGTTCGACGGGGTCATTCTTTCCCTGGTCTCCGGGGCTGATGTCTGCCCCAGACGTAACACCAGCGACACAGCGTCGTAAACGCCGGTCGCGACCAGGGCCACCAGGCCCGAGCTGTCTCCCGCCAGGGGCATGGCGGAGACAGCTGCGGTTCGGGGTCGGTGCCCGCCACCGCGGCACCGACCCGAACCCACCCATCCGAACCTCTCCGCCCCGGGGTCGTGCGTTTCGGCGGCGTGCGGCTCCGTACACCCCGACCCTCCTCACTCGTCATCGGCGGCTCTGCGAGCCGCTGCAGAAAGGTGGACAGAATGGACGAGGTGCTACGCCGCAACGGGCAACTCTCGCCACCCAATCCGGCGCTCACCCGCCGCAACATCCTCGCCGCATCGGCCGGTGCCGCTGCCGTGCTCGGTGCGGCCGGGCTGCCGGTGCTGCAGACCAGCCGTCCGGCCCGGGCCGGACGGCTGGTCGGTGGACCCGCTGATCCCCGAGCAGAACCGGGGCATCATCCTCTTCTCGGTCCGGGACCGCATCCGGGCCGCTCCGGACGACAGCGGCGTGCCGTACGGCTTCGAGCGGGTCCTGGCCCGCCTGGCGGAACTCGGTTACAAGGAGGTCGAGTTCGCTGGTTACACCCAGAGCGAGGAGATCCTCGGACGGCAGATCACGCCGACCGAGATCCGCAAGATCCTGGACGACAACGGCCTGGTCGCAAACGGCACCCACGCCAGGATCAATGCTGAGACGTTCCAGCAGGAGCTCGACATCGCCGAGGAACTCGGCATGAAGAACATCGGCACCGGCAGCGACCCGACCCGCAGCGACTACCAGTCGGACTGGAACGAGGCCGCTGACCTGTGGAACGAGCTCGGCCGGCAGGCCCGGGAACGCAAGATGCGGCTCTACACCCACAACCATGACGCTGCGTACAACTTTCTGCTCGACTCCGGCCCGCTGGACGAGCAGGGACGGCCGACCCGTTCGTCCGGTGTCCGCAAGGTCGAGTACTTCATGGCCAAGACCGACGCGAAGTACGTCTACTTCGAGATGGACATTTACTGGGGCTACGTCGCCCGGCACAAGCACTACACGTTCATCAACTCGGCCGGCAAGGAGCGGACCCGGGTGTTCGACCCGATCCTGACCGTGGCCCGTCGGCCCCGGCGGTTCCCGCTGTTCCATGCCAAGGACGGCAACAAGAACTCCGAGCTGAGCAACGGCTACGAGATGACGCCGATGGGCGACGGCGACATCAACTTCCAGCAGTCCTTCCAGACCATCGGGCACTACGACTTCCACCACGCCAACTGGGAGCAGGACACCGCTCCCGGTGGATCGGAGAACCCAGGTCAGTCGCTGGAGTTCGCCGAGCGCAGCTACCAGCACATGTCGGAACTGACCGTCTACAGCCAGAGCGAGTGATCCACCGGTCGCCAGTCACCCGGCACGGCGGCCACTGATCCAACCGTGTGAACCGACCGGGGTGCCGGCCGCCGCCGCGGCGGCGGCCGGCACCCCGGTTCCGCGTGTCCGGGCTCCGCCCTCGTTGCGCGAGGGCCGATCGGTCGATCCCTCGTGCCCTGAACCAGATACATCGGGCCAGGTTAACTTCGGTTCGGGTAGGTGCCACCAACTTCTGTCACGATCAGAAAAAGTTTTGCTTCAGTAGACCGAAACTCTGGACACGAGACTGAGAAGACTCTTAGTGTTTCGGTCACGACACGCCGAGGTCGCCTCGGTGTTACTCACTGTCGGAGGTGGACCCCATGCGTACGGCGGATCCTCTGCACCTCCAGCTGCTGCGACTGCTGCGGGACAACGGACCGGTCTCCCGGGCCGAGCTCGCCGACCAGCTGGAGATTCCCCGCCCTCGCCTGCTGTCCGAGTTGGAGCGGCTGGTCGCCTCCGGCTTCGTGACCGAAGCAGGGATGGCCGCCTCACGGGGCGGCCGCCGCTCGACCCTGGTCGAGCTCAACCCGGATCTGCGGTTCGCCGCGATCGACCTGGGCGCCAGCTCGGTCGACGTGGAGATCACCAACGGCCGGCTGGAGCCGGTGGCCGCGTACGCCGAGCCCGCCGACATCCGGCAGGGGCCAAAGGTCATCCTGCACCGAATCAACGAGCTGCTCGCCAAGGCCCGGGTCGAAGGGGTGCACGAGCGCCTCGACGGTATCGGCATCGGGGTACCCGGGCCGGTCAGCTACCGCGACGGAGTGCCGGTCTCCCCGCCGATCATGCCGGGCTGGGACCGGTTCCCGGTCCGCGAGCTGCTCGCCCGGGAGCACGGCTGCCCGGCGGTGGTGGACAACGACGTGAACATCATGGCCATCGGGGAACGGCACGGCGGCGTGGCCCACTCGGTCGACGACTTCCTGTTCGTCAAGCTCGGCACCGGCGTCGGCTGCGGCATCTACCTCGCGGGCCAGGTCTACCGGGGGATCGACGGCTGCGCCGGCGACATCGGCCACATCCAGGTCGACTCGCACGGTCCGATGTGCTCCTGCGGCAACGCCGGATGTCTGGAGGCGCTGTTCAGCGGTGCGGCGCTGGCCAAGGAGGCGGCCGCCGCCGCCCGGGCCGGCACCTCTCCGGCGCTGGCCGAGCGGCTCACCCAGCGGGCCGAGCTCACCGCGCGTGACGTTGCCGAGTGCGCCATGGAAGGCGACGTCACCTGCATCCGGCTGATCCGCGACGGCGGCCGACGGCTCGGCGGCGTCCTCGCCGGTCTGGTCAGTTTCGCCAACCCGTCGATGATCGTGATCGGTGGTGGTCTGGCCCACCTCGGGCACATCCTGCTGGCCGAGATCCGCAGCGTGGTCTACCGGCGGTCGCTGCCGCTGGCCACCGGCAACCTGCCTGTCGTGCTGTCCGAGCTGGGCTCGCGGGCCGGCGTGACCGGCGCCTCCGTGCTGGCCAGCGACGTCGCCTTCGAGCAGGCGTCGTGAGCGCCCCCGAGGCCACCGGCGCCGCGCCGGTTGACGAGCCCGGTGGCACCCCGACCGTGACCGCCGGCGGCGACGTGGTGCTGCGGCTGACCGACGTCGTGAAGACCTTCCCCGGGGTACGCGCGCTGGACGGGGTGCAGCTCGAGGTGCGCGCCGGGGAGGTGCACTGCCTGCTCGGCCAGAACGGGGCCGGCAAGTCGACCCTGATCAAGGTACTGGCCGGCGTGCACCGCCCCGACTCCGGGCGGGTCGAATGGCAGGGCCGACCGGTCCGGTTCGCCAATCCGCAGGCCGCGATGCGGGCCGGCATCGCCACCATCTACCAGGAACTCGATCTGGTCGACGACCTCTCCGTGGCGGAGAATGCCTTCCTCGGCCACGAGCCGCGGACCGCGGGCTTCGTCCGTCGGTCGGCGATGGCTCGACGCACCCGCGACATCCTGGGCCGACTCGGCCACGCCGAGATCCGACCCCGCGGGCTGGTCCGATCGCTTCCGGCGGCCGGCAAGCAGGTGGTCAGCATGGCCCGGGCACTGTCCCACCAGGCCAAGCTGATCATCATGGACGAGCCGAGCGCGGTGCTCGCCCACGACGAGGTCGAGAACCTGTTCCGGATCATTCGCGAACTGACCGCTCAGGGCATCGCGGTCATCTACATCTCGCACCGGTTGGAAGAGATCCGCGAGATCGGTGACCGGGTCACCGTACTCAAGGACGGCCGGACCACCGCGCAGAACCTGTCGGCCCAAACCACCCCAACCAAGGAACTGGTCAGCCGGATGACCGGCCGGTCGATCGAGTACGTGTTCCCACAGCGGGAGCCCAACCCGCACGGGGAGCAGCTGCTGGAGGTGTCCCGGCTCAGCCGCGCGGGGGAGTTCAGCGACGTCTCACTGACTGTCGCACGGGGGGAGATCGTCGGCATCGCCGGTCTGGTCGGTGCGGGTCGTTCGGAACTGCTGGAGACGATCTTCGGAGCCCGGACCGCCGACACCGGCAGGGTCACGATGGCCGGCAAACCGGTACGGGCCGGCAGCGTCGGTGCCGCAGTGCGGGCCGGCATGGGCATGGCGCCGGAGGAACGCAAGAGCCAGGCGCTGCTGCTGGGCGAACCGATCTTCCGCAACATCACGCTGGCCACCTTCGGTCGCCTCGCCCGGGTTGGGTTCACCGACGCCGGCCGGGAGGTCAGCGCCGCCGAACGGGTGGCCGGCTCGCTGGAGCTGCGTCCCCGGGGTGTGCACCGTCCGGTGCGCCAGCTCTCCGGCGGCAACCAGCAGAAGGTGGTGGTCGGCCGGTGGCTGCTCGGTGACACCCGGCTGCTGCTGCTCGACGAGCCGACCCGGGGCGTCGACGTCGGTGCCCGGGCCGAGCTGTACCAGGTAATCCACGACCTCGCCGCGCAGGGCGTGGGCGTCCTGCTGGTCTCCAGCGAGGTGCCCGAGGTACTGGGGCTGGCTGACCGGGTGCTGGTGATGCGGGAAGGACGCGTCGTCCACCACGCCCCGGCCGGTGAGATCGATGAGGAAACCGTGCTCGATCTCGTCATGTCGGGGTCGGCGAAGGAAAGTGCCACGGCGTGACCGGGCGACCCGACCGGTTGGCCAGCGGCCAGCCGGTAAACGAAGGAGTAGGACTGTGACCGCGGAAGAGGCCACGGCGACCGTACCCGGTAAGGAGAAGCCGGCAGCGCCGCCGGCGCACGGCGCGGACGAACCATCCCGGCAGAGCTGGTGGCGTTCCGACGCCAGCGAGTACGCCCGCCGCAACCTGTGGCTGGTCGGCGTCCTCGTTATTCTGGTCATCATCGGTGCTGCCACCCGGCCCGACCTATACAGTGACCCTACCTGGGTCCGCAACAACATCTTCACCATTTTGCAGCAGGCCTCCGCGATCGGCGTGGTCACCGTCGGTATGACATTCGTGATCATCGCCGGCGGCATCGACCTGTCGGTCGGCGCGATCATGGCGCTGGCCGGGGTATGGGCCACCACGGTAGCGACCCAGAGTTTCGGCCCCGGCGGCATGATCTTCACCGCTGTCGTGGTCGGGATGTGCGTCGGGCTGGTCAACGGAGTGCTGATCTCGTACGGCCGGCTGGTGCCGTTCATCGCCACCTTGGCGATGATGGTGGCTGCGCGAGGGCTGGCCGCGCTCATCTCCGGCAAGCAGACCCAAATCTCCACCTCGTCGGTGATCAACGGAATGGCCACCCAGCGGATCCTCGGAATCCCGTTGCTGGTCGTCATCCTCGCCGCGGTGGTCGCCGCCGGCTGGGTGCTGCTCAACCGCACCACCTTCGGCCGACGCACCGTCGCCATCGGCGGCAACGCCGAAGCGGCCCGGCTCGCCGGGATCAACGTCCGGTGGCACACGCTGCTCATCTACGGACTGTCCGGGCTGTGCTGCGGCATCGGCGCGATCATGCTGACCGCGCAGGCCAACTCGGCCCAGGCCGCTATGGCCAACCTGTACGAGCTTGACGCGATCGCCGCGGCGATCATCGGCGGCACGCTGCTCACCGGCGGTCGCGGCACCATCATCGGCGCCCTGTTCGGGGTGCTGGTCTTCTCCACCATCACCAACCTGTTCGCCATCAACGGACTATCCACCGAATCCCAGAACATGATCAAGGGCGGGATCATCGTGGTGGCCGTTCTCATCCAGCAGTTCCGGTTCAACTCCCTCAGTCAGCTCTTCAACCGAAGAACCGTCTGACTCCCACCTGACACACCCGTCCACCGCCCGGTGGCCGTCGACTTCCGACGGTCGCCAGGCCCCGCACACCCCGGTAACCCCTCGCCATTGCGATCCAGGAGGTCGTCATGACCGCTTTCTCCCGCCGGACACTGTTCGGCGCGCGCGGTGCCGCCGCCGGTGACATGTCCCGCCGTCGGCTGCTCGCCGGTGGTGCCGCAGTCGGTGCCGGTGTACTGCTGAGCGCGTGCACCAGCAACGAAGCCGCCCCGACCAACACCCAGACGCAGGCAGCCAACCAGGGCAACCCCAACTCCGAGCCCGGTGAGACCGTCACCATCGGCTTCTCCGCCCCGGCGGCCGACCACGGCTGGCTCGCGGCGATCACCAACAACGCCCGGGCCCAGGCTGAGGCGTACTCGGACGTCGAGTTCCTCACCGTCGAGGCAGGTGCCGACGCTGCCGCTCAGCGGGCCGCGTTGGACACGCTGATCTCGCAGAGTCCGGACGTCATCGTGATGCTGCCGCACGACGGAGCTGAACTCACCGCCAGCGGTCTGCAGGCCATGGAGGCCGGCATCCCGGTGGTCAACCTGGACCGGGCGTTCACCCAGGCGCTCGCCTACCGTACTCAGATCAAGGGCGACAACTACGGCATGGGCGTGTCGGCGGGCAACTACATCGCCGCTCAGATGCAGGAGAAGGGCATCGCCAACCCGGTGATCGCCGAGATCGCCGGGATCGACGCGCTGGAGTTGACCCAGGAGCGGTCCGCCGGTTTCAAGGACGCCCTCGAGGCACACGGCTTCACCGTCGCCAACCGGCGGGCGGCCGAGTTCACCGCCGACTCCGGCCAGCGCGAGGCGGCCAACCTGCTGCAGGCCCTGCCGGAAATCGACGCCATCTGGAACCACGACGACGACCAGGGCATCGGGGTACTGGCCGCGATCAGCCAGGCCAACCGGTCGGAGTTCATCATGGTCGGCGGTGCCGGTTCGCGGGCGGCGATGGAGGCGATCCAGGCCGACGACAGCGTGCTGAAGGCGACCGTCACCTACAGCCCGTCGATGGCCTCCTCGGCGATCTCGCTCGCCCGCCTGATCGCACAGGGCCGGGGCATGTCCGACCTGGTCGAGCTGCAGGTGCCCAAGGAGATCATCCTGGCCTCGGAGACCATCACCAAGGAGAACGCGAGCGAGTACCTGCCGCTCGGGTTCTGACCTTTTCGGGGAGGCTTACCTTGTCCGCTGAACACAACGAACTGCGGGTCGGCATGGTCGGCTACGCGTTCATGGGCGCCGCGCACTCGCAGGCCTGGCGTACCGTGAACCGGGTCTACGATCTGCCGGCGCGGGTCCGGATGACCGCAGTGTGCGGCCGGGACGAGTCCAAGGTGGCCGAGGCCGCCGACCAACTCGGCTGGGAGTCGTACACCACCGACTGGCGGGCGCTGATCGCCCGGGACGACATCGACGTGGTCGACATCTGTACGCCGGGTGACAGCCACGCCGAGATCGCCATCGCGGCACTCGCCGCCGGCAAGCACGTGCTCTGCGAGAAGCCACTGGCCAACACGGTGGCCGAGGCGCAGCAGATGGCCGACGCGGCTCGGGCCGCCCGGGCCGGCGGCGTCCGGTCGATGTGCGGATTCAACTACCGGCGGGTGCCGGCGGTGACGTTGATGCGTCAACTCGTCGCCGACGGCCGGATTGGAACGATCCGGCACGTGCGGGCGGTGTACCTGCAGGACTGGATCCTCGATCCGGAGTTTCCGTTGGTCTGGCGGTTGCGCAAGGACAAGGCGGGTTCCGGGGCGCTGGGTGACATCGGTGCGCACATCATCGACGCCACCCAGTTCGTAACGGGCCAACGGATCGCCCGGGTGAGCGGGCTGACCGAGACGTTCGTCAAGCGGCGGCCGCTGCCAGCCGGTTCCAGCGGGCTGACCGCTTCGGCCGGCGGCGGGTCCGCAGACGACGCCGAACCGGCCACCGGCGAGGTCACCGTCGACGACGCCGCGCTGTTCATGGCCCGGCTCGACGGTGGGGCGGTGGCCAGCTACGAGGCGACCCGCTTCGCCACCGGACGCAAGAACGGGTTGCGGATCGAGATCAACGGCTCGCTCGGGTCGGTCGCGTTCGACTTCGAGCGGATGAACGAACTGGAGTTCTTCGACGCCACCCGGCCCGCGGCCGAGCAGGGCTTCACCCGCATCATCGTGACCGAACCGGAGCACCCGTACCTGTCCGCCTGGTGGCCGCCCGGCCACGGCATCGGGTACGAGCACTCCTTCACCCACCAGGCCCGTGACTTCGTCGCGGCGCTGGCGGCCGGAGACGACCCGACACCGTCCTTCGACGACGCACTCCAGGTCCAGCAGGCGCTGGCCGCGGTGGAGCAGTCGGCCGGGCTCGGCGAATGGGTCACCGTGGACTCGGTGAAGACCACGGCACCGGCCTGAGCGGCCCGACCTTCGTGGCAAGGTCTGGAAACCGAGACTCCTCGTCCCGTGGGCGAGGGTCGCCCGGCGCGGTTGCGCCCCGTGCCGGGTGATCCGCGGGTACGAGGACGGCTCGTCCGGCGTGACCGGATCGGGATTCCCCGGTCACGCCGGACGGCCGGCAGGGCGTACCAGAAGACTCTGGCGGACGTGGCACCGCGCCAGGGGTGAGGCACCAACCGTAACTGTCCGTCCGCAACGGAATCAGTGCCCACGGTCAGGCATGAGCCTCCCGAACCCCCGGAGGAACGACTGATGAGTAGATCCGCCCGGCGATGGCTTGCCGTCGCCGCGGGTGCGGCACTCGCCGCACCCATGATCACCACCGCGCCAGCGGTCGCCCACGACGGCCACGAGCACCACGACGACTACCAGGTGCTGGTCTACACCCACAGCGAGGAGGCGGCCCAGGCGTCGACCGCCAAGGGTGTCAACGCCATCCGTACCCTCGGCAAGAACAACGGCTTCACGATCGACGTGTCCCGCAACGGGACCAGCTTCACCAGTGCGAACCTCGCCAACTACGCGGCAGTGGTGTTCATCAACAACACCGGTGACGTGCTCGACGACGCGCAGCAGGAAGCGTTCGAGGACTACGTCAAGGCCGGCGGTGGCTACCTCGGCGTGCACCTCGCGGTGGACGCCGAGCCGGACTGGGCCTTCTACCGTGGCCTGGTAGGCACCACCTCGACCGGCACCAGCGCCAGCGGTGCCGGTGTCATCGACGTCGTCGACCGCTACCACCCGTCCACGGCCACGATGCCCCGCGAAGTGATCGTCGAGGACGAGTACCTCAACTACACCGGCAACGTCCGGGGTGTGCAGCACGTGCTGGCCAGCGTCGACCCGACGTCGCTGGACGGCAGCAGCATGGGCGCCGACCACCCGATCTCCTGGTGCCAGGACTACCAGGGCGGCCGGTCCTGGTACACCGGTCTCGGCGCCTCGGCGGACACCTTCACCATCGGGGCGGTCCGCAAGCACCTGCTCGGTGGCATCGAATGGGCTGCGGGCATCGCCGAGGGTGACTGCGGCGCGACCGTCGAGTCCAACTACGAGCGCGTCGTTCTCAACGACCAGCCCGGTGAGCCGATGACTCTCGCGGTGCTGCCCGACGGCCGGGTGCTGCACAACACCCGCGCCGGTGAGATCCGTCTGTACGACCCGTCGTCGGGGGCCAGCCCGGTCATCAACAACCTGGACGTCTACCAGCACGACGAAGACGGCCTGCAGTCGGTGACCCTCGACCCCAACTTCGCCGAGAACAAGTGGGTCTATCTCGACTACGCGCCACCGCTGGACACTCCGGTGGACGACCCGGCCACCCCGGGCGTCAACGAGGGCGACGCACCGGCCAACAGTGACGACCCGAGCGTCTGGGAGCCGTTCAAGGGCTACAACCTGCTCTCCCGGGTCAAGTTCGTCGAGGAGCCGACCCCGCACCTGGACATGTCGACCGAGCAGGAGATCCTCAAGGTCGACACCGACCGGGGCGCCTGCTGCCACGTGGCCGGCGAGGTCAAGTTCGACGGCCGGGGCCTGCTCTACCTCGTCACCGGCGACGACACCAACGCCAGTGGCTCGGACGGCTACACCCCGATCAACCGGTCGGCGACCCGGGGTCCGGCCTACGATGCCGCGCGCTCCTCGGCCAACACCAACGATCTGCGGGGCAAGGTGCTGCGGATCCGCGTCAAGGACGACGGTAGCTACAGCATCCCGGCCGGCAACCTGTTCCGGGAGTCGCAGGACGTCGATGACAAGACCCGTCCGGAGATCTTCCTGATGGGCCTGCGCAACCCCTTCCGGTTCGACGTCGACGACCGTGGCTTCGTCTACATCGGTGACTACTCGCCGGACTCGCGCAACCCGGACCCGCAGCGGGGCCCGGAGGGCACCGGCCGGTGGTTCGCGACCAAGACCGCAGGCAATTACGGCTGGCCGTACTGCTACTCGCCGACTCTGCCGTACATCGACTACGACTTCGAGACGGGAACCTCGGGCGAGCCGTTCAACTGCGCCGCGCCGATCAACGACTCGCCGCGCAACACCGGTCTGAGCGTGCTGCCGCCGGTCGAGCAGCCGCAGTTCTGGTACACGTTCAACGCCACCACCACTTGCCGGGACAGCTACCTGGTCGACCCGGTCGGCAGCTGTGACTTCCAGTGGCCGGTGATCGGCACCGGCGGTGTCGGTCCGATGGGTGGCCCGATCTACAAGTACGACGAATCGCTGGAGTCGAAGTACAAGCTGCCGGCGTACTACCACGACACGGTGTTCTTCGGTGAGTTCAGCCGGGACCGGATGTTCAACCCGGCGAGCTGACCGGGCCGTGGGCCGGTGGCCGGCCGGCCACCGGCCCACGGACGACGACCCGGTAACCGCCGGGGCGGGCGCACCACCCGTCCCCGGCCGGGGACCGACCAGCAGTACCGCGGCCGGCGTGAGCCGGCCGGGGACAACTCAATGCGGGGGAGGCAGGGCCGAACGCCGAACGTCCCTGCCTGCCACAGCCCCGTCCGTCCGGTCGACCGGGCCCGCGACGGTGTCGTTGACGCCGACCTCGGCGCCGTCGACGGTGGTGCCACCCTGGCGCGCCCGGACGGACGGGGCCTTGCCGAACCGGCAAGGCAGACAACCGGCAGCAGAACGAGCACCGCCAGCGGCGGGCGTTGGGAGGCAGGAATGCGTACCGGAGTCTGGCTGATCGGAGCCCGTGGCTCGGTCGCGGTCACCAGCATCGTCGGCGCGCTGGCCGTGCGCGCCGGACTGGCCGACACCACCGGCTGCGTCACCGAACTGCCGCCGCTGCGCGGCTCGGCCCTGCCCAACTTCACCGATCTCGTCTTCGGCGGCCACGACATCGCCGCGACGCCGCTGGTGAAGAAGGCCGACGCGTTGGCCAGCGCCGGTGTGGTCCCGGGGCGGCTGGTCGCCGCCCTGCACACCGAGCTGACCGGTCTGGAAGCACAGCTGCGTCCGCTGCCGGCCGGGGCCACCCAGGCCGAGACAGCGGCGGCGATCGCCGCAGACCTGGTCGCCTTCCGCCGCCGGCACGACCTGGATCAGGTAGTGGTGGTCAACGTCTCGACCACCGAACCGGCGCCGCCACCGCATCCGGCGCACCACGACCTGGCCGCGCTCGCCGCCGCGCTCACCGAGGCATCCGGCGGCCCGCCGGTGCTGCCGCCGAGCGCGTTGGCGGCGTACGCCGCGCTCGGCGCCGGCTGCGGCTACGTCGACTTCACCCCGTCGGTGGGGGCCCGGTTGCCGGCCCTCGACGAGCTGGCAAGACAGCGGGGGGCGCCGTACGCCGGGCATGACGGCAAGACCGGCGAGACGCTGGTGAAAGCGGTGCTGGCACCCATGTTCGCGCTGCGTAACCTGCAGGTCCGCAGCTGGTCCGGCAGCAACCTGCTGGGCGGTGGCGACGGGGCCAACCTGGCCGAGCCGGCGGCCAACGCGGCCAAGGCGGCCAGCAAGCAGCGGGTACTTGGCGAGATTCTCGGCTATCAGCCGCAGGGGTACACCCGGATCGAGTACGTCGACGACATCGGGGACTTCAAGACCGCCTGGGATCTGATCACCTTCTCCGGCTTCCTCGGCACCGGGATGCGGATGGAGTTCACCTGGCACGGATGCGACTCGGCACTGGCCGCCCCGTTGGTGCTGGACCTTGCCCGGCTGACCGCCGCCGCCGCTCGTGCCGGACGCGTCGGACCCCTGCCGGAGCTGGCGTTCTTCTTCAAGGACCCGATCGGGTCGGGCCCGCACGCCCTCGGCGACCAGTGGCGGATCCTGGTCGACTTCACCGCGTACCTGCACGGTCAGACGGCCGAGCCGGGCGGTGTCGCATGACACCGCCACGGCTGTCGGATCTGGCCGAGCTGGTCCGGGCACCGGCAGCGCTGTCCGTGCCAGGTGACGTGGTCGCCGGGGCCGCTGCCGCCGGCGGGCTCGGCCCGCGTAGCGCCGGGCTGGCCGGCGCGTCGGTCTGCCTCTACTGGGCCGGGATGGCCGCCAACGACTGGGCCGACCGGGAGCTCGACGCGGTCGAGCGGCCACAGCGACCCATCCCGTCCGGCCGGGTCACACCTGGTGCCGCGCTCGGTGTCGCCGCCGGGCTCACGACCGCCGGGCTGGCGCTCACCGCCGTCACCGGCGGCCGCCGGGCGCTCGCCGTCGGCGTGCCGCTGACCGCCGCCATCTGGGCGTACGACCTGTGGGCCAAGAACACCCCGGCCGGCCCGGCGGTGATGGCCGCCTGCCGAGGGCTCGATGTCCTGCTCGGCTCGGCCGGCACCGGCCGGACCCGGGCCGCGCTGCCTGCCGCGCTGGCCGTCGCCGCGCACACCTACACCGTGACCGAACTGTCCCGTAGTGAGGTCAGCGGTGCCGATCCCCGGCTGCCGGCGGCCACCTTGGCCGGGACCGCTGCCATCGCACTGGCCAGCGTCGCGCCGGCGGCCGGCCGGGCCATTTCGGTCCGCCAGGCCACCTCCGCCCACTGGTGGCGGGCCGGAGTCACCGCCGGACTCGCCGGCTGGTACGCCGCCCGATACGGTGCCGCGCAGACTGCGGTCGCCCGTGACCCCCGGCCCGAACAGGTACGCGCGGCGGTCGGCGCCGGCATCGTCGGTCTGCCCGCCCTGCAGGGCGCGCTCACCGCCCGGGCGGCGGCCACCGGCACCGGCCTGGCCACCGCCGTTGGGCTCGCCGTCTCCGCCGCCGCGCCGATCGGTCGGCGGCTGGCCCGCAAGGTGTCCCCGACATGACCGCCGACCCGGCCGGCGAGCGGGAACCGGCAACCGGCGGGCCCGGCCCGGACGCGGCAGCCGGGCTGCGGTTCGGGTACGGCACTAACGGCTTCGCCAACCATCGGCTCGGTGACGCGCTGGCGCTGCTCGCCGACCTCGGCTACCAGGGTGTCGCGCTCACCCTCGACCACGATCACCTCGACCCGTACGCCGCCGGTCTGCCCCGCAAGGTGGCCCGGGTCGCCGACCAGTTGCGGGACCTCGACCTCGCGGTCGTGGTCGAGACCGGCGCGCGGTACCTGCTCGACCCGTGGCACAAACACGCCCCGACCCTGCTGCACGACACTGCGGCCCGTCGGGTCGATTTCCTGCGCCGGGCGGTGGCGATCGGCGCCGACCTGGGCGCGGAGGCGGTCTCCTTCTGGTCGGGGGTGCGCCCGGGCGACGTCGACGACGCCACCGCCTGGGCCCGGCTGGTCGCCGGCTGCGCGACGGTCGTCGAGGCGGCCGACGCCGCCGACGTCACCCTCGGCTTCGAACCAGAGCCCGGGATGCTGGTGGCCGACATCGCCGGCTGGTGGCGGCTGCGCGACGCGCTGGGCCGCCCGGTCCGGTTCGGCATCACTCTCGACATCGGACACTGTCGGTGCCTGGAGCCGGTGCCGGTGCCGCAGTGTGTCACCGACGTGGCCGCGCACCTGGTCAACGTCCAGATCGACGACATGCGCCGGGGCGTGCACGAGCACCTCGAGTTCGGTACCGGGGAGATCGACTTCCCGCCGGTGCTGGCTGCCCTCGACGCCGCCGGTTACCGGGGCCTGGTCGCCGTCGAGCTGCCCCGGCATTCACATGCCGCCCCGGCGGTCGCCGCCCGGTCCATCGAGTTCCTCCGGTCCGCCGAACTCCAGGCTCGCACGGGACCGGCCGGTGCGGCATCAGCCAGTACGGGTTCGGCCCGCACCGTCGTTGAAGGAGGCCAGCTGTGAACCGGTCCGCCCAGCCCGCCGAGGACCCCGCCGACGTCGCAGGCAGACTCGCCGCCGCGCTGGCCGGCGTACCCGATCCGGACTGGCTCGCGCAGGCGCGGAGCCGGATCATCACCGACCCGGTCAGCCTGCCGATGCTGTTCGCCAGCGCGGGCCGCCGCTGCGGCCGGGCCGAGCTGGCTGCCGTACCGGGTTGGTCGGCCGACGAGGCCGCCCGGGTGCTGCTCCTCGTCGACCTGGCCACCGTCACGACTGAAGCGGAGTTGGCCGCCGCGGTCGCCGACTGCTACCACCACGGCGACGCTGCGGAGCGTCGGGCGGTGCTCAAGGCGCTGCCGCTGCTGCCGGTCGGTGACCGGGCGGTGCCGCTGCTCGACGACGCGATCCGGACCAACGACACCCGGTTGCTGGCCGCCGCGCTCGGCCGGTACGCCCGCCACCTCGACCAGCCGGCGTGGCGTCAGGCGGTGCTCAAGTGCGTCTTCACCGGCGTACCGCTGGCTGCCGTGCACGGCCTCGACGCCCGCGCCGACGCCGAACTGCTGATCATGCTCGCTGGGCTGCACGACGAGCGGGTCGCCGCCGGCCGGAGCCTGCCGGACGACGCGCTCGCCCTGCTGCGGCGGCTGCGCACCGCGGCAGACACCACCACCCGACAGGAGGGGTGAATGCGCATCTTCGACCCGCACATCCACATGACCTCACGGACCACCGACGACTACCAGGCGATGGCCGACGCCGGGGTCCGGGCCCTGGTCGAACCGGCTTTCTGGCTCGGCCAGCCGCGCACCAACGTCGGCTCGTTCGTCGACTACTTCGACTCGCTGCTCGGCTGGGAGCCGTTCCGGGCCAGCCAGTTCGGCATCCGGCACCACGCCACGATCGCGCTGAACCCGAAGGAGGCCAACGACCCCCGCTGCGCCGGTGTGCTCGATGTACTGCCCCGCTACCTGGTCAAGGACGGGGTGGTGGCGGTCGGCGAGATCGGCTACGACTCGATGACCCCGGCCGAGGACGAGGCGTTCGCCGCCCAACTGGCGTTGGCCCGCGCGCACGATTTGCCGGCCCTGGTGCACACCCCGCACCGGGACAAGGCCCGGGGCACCGAACGGACTCTGGCGGTGGTCGCCGAGTCCGGCATGGACGCCGGCCGGGTGGTGCTCGATCACCTCAACGAGGTGACAGTCGGGCTGGTCAAGGAGTCCGGCTGCTGGATGGGCTTCTCCATCTACCCGGAAACCAAGATGTCGCCGCCGCGGATGGTGGAGATCATCAAGGAGTACGGCCCGGAGCGGATCCTGGTCAACTCGGCCGCCGACTGGGGCCGGTCCGATCCGCTGCTGACCCGGACCACCGGCGCGGCGATGCTGGCCGCCGGATTCAGCACCGACGACGTTGACCGCGTGCTGTGGCGCAACCCGGTGGAGTTCTACGGCCAATCCGGCCGGCTCGACCTGAGCGACGTCGCCGCCACCGCACCGACCTTCGAAGGCAGCTCGATCATGCGGGGCGGTGGCTGATGCGCCTGCACGACCGGCGTCGGCGCACCGTCCACCTCAGCTACTGCACCAACGTGCACCCGGCCGAGGACCTCGACGGAGTGCTCGGCCAGCTCGACACGTACGCGGTGCCGGTGCGCGACCGGCTCGCTGCCGACCCGCTCGGCCTGGGTCTGTGGCTGGCCGCGCCGGCCGCCGCCGCGCTCGCCGCCGACCCGGCCGCCCGGCGCCGGCTGCGCACCGCGCTCACCGACCGTGGCCTGGAAGCGGTCACTCTCAACGGGTTCCCGTACGAGGCGTTCCAGGCGCCGGTGGTCAAACACGCCGTGTACCACCCGGACTGGGCCGACCCGCGCCGGCTCGACTACACCCTGGCGCTGGCCCGGATCCTCGCCGACCTGCTGCCCGACGACGCCGAGCGCGGCTCCATCTCCACGCTGCCGCTGGCCTGGCGGGAGCCGTGGGACACCGAGCGGGCCGACGCCTGCGCCCGGATGCTGGACCGGCTGGCCGTCGGTCTGACCGAGGTCGAACGGGACACCGGCCGCACCGTCCGGGTCGGCTTCGAACCTGAACCGGGCTGCGTCGTGGAGACCACCGCTCAGGCCGCCGAACAGCTGGCCCGGGTGGACACCGACCGGCTCGGCGTCTGCGTCGACCTGGCCCATCTCGCCTGTGCCTGGGAGGAGCCGGTCGCCGCGGTCGGTCGGCTGCGGTCCGCCGGGCTACCGGTGGTCAAGGTCCAGGTGTCGGCCGCGTTGGAGGTCACCGACCCGGTGCGGGACCGGTCCGCGATCGCCGGCTACGTCGAACCTCGGTTCCTGCACCAGACCCGGTCCGGGGTCGCCGGGGCGACCGACGACCTCGACGCCGCGCTCGACGCCGGGCTGCCCGGCCCGTGGCGGGTGCACTACCACGTGCCACTGCACGCCGCGCCGGTCGCGCCGCTGGCCTCGACGATGCTGCAACTGCGGGCCGGTCTCGCCGCGATCATCGACGGCGACGGCTGCGACCACTTCGACGTGGAGACCTACACCTGGGGGGTGCTGCCGGCCGGACAACGCCCCACCGGACCCGACCAGCTCGCCGCCGGGATCGCCGCCGAGCTCGCCCAGGCCCGCGACGAACTGGTCGGGCTCGGCATGAGCGCCCGCACCCGTACCGCCGCCACCCGTACCGCCGCAGGATCGGAGGCCGCTGCATGAACCCGCTGCTCGTACTCGACGTGGTCGGCCTGACCCCCCGGCTGCTGCGCCACATGCCCCGGCTGGCGGCGGTCGCCGACTCCGGCTTCCAGGCCGAGCTCGGCACCGTGCTGCCGGCGGTCACCTGCTCGGTGCAGTCCACCTTCCTGACCGGTGAGCCGCCGTCCGGCCACGGCATCGTCGGTAACGGCTGGTACTTCCGCGGCCTCGGCGAGGTGTTTCTCTGGCGGCAGCACAACGCCCTGGTCGGCGGGGAGAAACTGTGGCAGGCCGCGCGCCGGGTCCGCCCCGACTACACGGTGGCGAACATCTGCTGGTGGTACGCCATGGGTGCGGACGTCAACTGGACGGTCACCCCCCGGCCGATCTACCACGCCGACGGGCGCAAGGATCCGGACTGCTATACCGATCCGCCGCAGCTGCACGACGAGCTGACCGGTCGGCTCGGCACGTTCCCGCTGTTCAACTACTGGGGGCCGGGTGCCGGGCTGGTGTCGTCGGAGTGGATCGCGAAGGCGACCCGGCAGATCATGGCCGACCATTCGCCGGATCTGACCCTGGCGTACCTGCCGCATCTCGACTACGACCTGCAACGCTACGGTGGCGCCGGCCCGCACGCGCAGCGGGCGGCGGCCGAACTCGACGCGGTGCTGGCTCCGCTGCTGGACGCGGCGGCGGCGCGCGGCGCGACCGTCGTGGCGCTGTCCGAGTACGGCATCACCGACGTGTCGCAGCCGGTGCACGTGAACCGGCTGCTGCGCGCCGAAGGGCTGCTGCGGGTTTACACCCAGGCGGGGATGGAGTACCTCGACCCGTGGACATCGCGGGCGTTCGCCGTCGCTGACCATCAGGTCGCCCACGTGTACGTTCGGGATCCGGCCGACGTCGCGACGGTGGCCAAGCTCTGTGCCGGCCTGCCCGGGGTGGCGCAGGTCCTCGACGCCGACAGGAAGGCGGCAGCCGGCCTGGACCATCCGCGCTCCGGTGAGCTGGTGCTGGTGGCCGAGCCGCAGGCCTGGTTCACCTACTACTACTGGCGCGACGACACCGCTGCGCCGGACTTCGCCCAGTTGGTGGAGATTCACCGCAAGCCCGGCTACGACCCGGCGGAGCTACTGTTCGACCCGGCCAATGCGGGTGCCGCCAAGGCACGCGCGGCGATCGCCCTGGCCCGCAAGAAGATCGGCCTGCGGTACACGATGAACGTGGTCGGGCTGGACGCCGGTGCCCGGGCGGTACGCGGATCGCACGGCCGGCTGCCGGAGGACCCCGCCGACGGCCCGGTGCTGCTCTGCTCGGACCCGGCGCCGGCCCAGGACCGGTTCGCCGCCACCGAGGTCAAGTCGCTGCTGCTGGAGCTGGCCGGGCTCGGTGCCGGTGAACCGGCACCGGAGGTGTCCCGGTGACCGTGGCGCCGGCCCGTCGAATCGGCGGGTCGCCGCGGGAGCGGTGCGACGCCGAACTGACGGCGTTCCTCGACCGGCAGGATCCGCACTGGCCGGACGGGGCATCGCGCGGGGTGTACGACACACTGCGCCGGTTCGTCCTGGCCGGCGGCAAGCGGCTGCGCCCGGTCTTCTGCTACTGGGGGTGGCGCGGTGCCGGGGGAGCGGACTGCCGGGAGATCGTCGCGGCCGCCGCCGCGCTGGAGATCTTCCACGCGTTCGCGCTGATCCACGACGACATCATGGACGGAAGCGACCGTCGCCGGGGCGAGCCGTCGGTGCACCGAATCTTCGCCGACCTGCACACCCGCTCGTCCTGGCGGGGCGACTCCGGCCGCTACGGTCACAACGCCGCGCTGCTCTGCGGGGACCTCTGCGCCGCCTGGGCGGACCAGATGTTCCACGAGTGCGGGCTCGATGCCGAGCAGATCCGACGCGGCTACGCGATCTTCGCTGGGATGCGGACCGAGGTGATCGCCGGGCAGTACCTGGACCTGGTGTCCGGCGTAGGCGACGGTTCCGTGGCCAGTGCGCTGACGGTAATCCGGATGAAAGCCGCCAGATACACGGTTACCCGACCATTACAGATCGGTGCCGCCCTTGCCGGGGCCGGCCCCGAACTGCTGGACGCGTACGCTGCCTTCGGCGATCCACTGGGCGACGCGTTCCAGCTCCGTGACGACGTACTCGGAGTGTTCGGCGACCCGGCGGTTACCGGCAAGTCGGTGCTCGACGATCTGCGAGAGGGCAAGTCGACGGTGATGATGGCGCAGGCCCGCAACCTGGCGGACCGCAGCCAGGCAGCCCGGTTGCGAGAGCTGTTCGGCAATCCGGAGCTGGGCCCGACCGGGGCCGACGAACTGCGCAGCATCATCGCCGACACGGGAGCTCTCGAGGTGATCGAGCAGATGATCCGGATTCGTACCCAGGAAGCGGTGACCATTCTTGTCGATGCGTCGTTGACCCCCGAGACGCGCGCGGAATTGACCGTCCTGGCTGAATCGGTGGCCGAGCGGCAGAGCTGACCCGCAGGACCCAAGGAGGCATCGTGGCCGTACCCCACCAGGTGACCGGTGGTTCGCATCCGGTCGACCAGCATGGTGTCGAACCGGGAACGGAGCACCGGCGGCTGCGGATAGCCATGATTGGCCAGAAGGGGATGCCCGCGACGTACGGCGGGATTGAACGTCACGTCGAGGAGTTGGCCAGCCGGCTGGCCGCTCGGGGACACGACGTCACCGTGTACTGCCGGCCCAGCTACGGGTCGGTGCCGATGGACCGGTATCGCGGCGTACGGCTGCGCCAGGTGCGAACCGTGGCCAGCAAACACCTCGACGCCATCGTGCACTCCACCACCTCGACCCTGGCCGCCATGCGTGACCGGCCGGACATCGTCCATTACCACGGTCTCGGCCCCGGCCTGGTCGCGCCGCTGCCCCGCTACCTGGCCCGCAGCAAGGTGGTGCTCACCGTGCACGGCCTCGACCAGCAGCGGGCCAAGTGGAGCCGGCTCGCCCAGACGGTGCTCGGTACCGCCCACTGGCTCAGCGGGTACGTGCCCGACGCCCGGGTCGCCGTCTCCCGCGGTCTGGCCAACCACTACCAGACCAGGTTCGGCAGTTCGGCCAGCTACATCCCGAACGGAGTCGGCATCCCGCGCCAGGTCCCGGCCCGACAGATCGGCCCCCGCTTCGGCCTCACCCCCGGCCGGTACCTGCTGATGGTCGGCCGTCTCGTGCCGGAGAAATCGGCGGATCTGCTGGTCCGCGCATTCCGCCAGGTCGACACCGACCTGCGGTTGGCCATCGTCGGCGGATCGTCGTTCAGCGACGACTTCGTGGCCCGGGTACGCGCCGAGGCCGTCGACGACCCTCGGGTAGTCTTCACCGGCTTCGCGTACGGCGATCTGCTGGCCGAGCTCTACTCGCACGCCGCCGCTTTCGTCCAGCCGTCCCGGCTGGAAGGGCTGCCGCTGACCCTGTTGGAAGCGGCTTCCTACGGATTGCCGGTGGTGGCTAGTGACATCACCCCGCACGTCGAGGTGCTCGCCGCCGACGGACCCGGTCACCGGATCTTCCGCGATGGTGACGCCGACGATCTGGTCCGCGCGCTGCGCCAGCTGGCCGCCGATCCGGACGCGGAGCGCATTGGCGCAAAGGCCTTGCGTGACCGGGTCGGCGCCGAGTACACCTGGGACGCGGCCACCGCCGAGCTGGAAGCGCTGTACCTGAATCTGCTGCCGGCCCGCAAGCCGCAGCTGATCCGGCCCCGCCGCCAGCCCCGCAGCGAACCGGACGGCTGATGGCCGGCCCCGGCGTGTCGGCCTATACTGCCTCGTTGCGGATCCAGCTAGATTAGGCCGGCCCACCGGCGAACGGCGGTGGGCCGGGCCGGCCCACCGGGACGGCGGATCGACCTCCGTCCGCCCCGACCCGGGGCCGGTGGCGGTCCGGGTATGCGGCGCGGCTCGACCCGACAACGGGCGAAGCGGGACAACTGGCAAAGCGGGACAGTGGATCGGCGTGCGGTGACCAGACGACAGCGGGAACCCCGGCCAGCGGGCCGGCTGCTCAGCGTGCTCGCTGCGGCCGCCGCCGCGGCCGTCGCCGTTGCCGTCGGCCTGGCACTCGCCGCCGGTGACCGGCGCGGTGTGGTGCTGCCTGTCGCCCTCGTCGCCGGAGCCGCCGTCGGGGTGCTGGCCATCACCCGGTTCTCCGGGTACGTGATCCTGATGCTCGCCGTGCGTCCGCTGCTGGACGTGGTCAAGCTGAGCGGACCGACCGCCGGCCGGACGGACACCGACCAGGCGTCCCGGCTGAGCGACCCGTCGACCATGGTCGCGGTGCTCTTCCTGCTCGCCGCCGGGCTCTGGCTCGCCGCCCAGTTGCGCCGCAGCGGCCGGTTGCGCGGCACCCCGCTGGGCTGGGCGATGCTGCTGGTCGGAGCGACCGCGCTGGTCAGCGCGCTCGGCGCGAACCGGCCGACGCCGAGCCTGCTCGAGGCGATGCGGATCCTGACCGTGGTGGTCATGTTCGTGGTACTCGAACAACTGATGCCCGACCGGGTGGCGGTTCGGCGGATCCTGATCGCCTGCTACGGCTCGCTGGCCCTGGCGCTGCTCTACACCGTGCTGGTCAGCGCCTTCGGGCAGGTGCCGTCCGAGGTCAAAGGCCAGTTCATCAGGGTCAGCGGCCCGTTCAGCCAGTCGACCACCTTCGGCCGGTACCTGATGTTCATGATCGTCTTCGGGTTCGCGATCTACCGGTTCCTGGCCCGTCGCGCCCAGGTGGTCCTCGCCATACTGCTCGGGCTTTCCCTGGCTTTCCTGATGCTGACCAATACCCGTTCGGCGATCCTCGGCGCGGCGCTCGGGCTGATCGTCGTCGCGGTGCTGCACCGCAGCGGTCGGATGCTCGCCACCCTGCTGGTCGTCGCGGTCGCCGGGGTCAGCCTGCTGCCCTCGGTCGGGGGCCGGTTCGCCCAGCTCGCCGAGGACCGGCCCACCGGCGGCGGGCCGACCGGCAACACCCTGCAGTGGCGGGTCGACTACTGGGCGGAGATCGTCACCCTGGCCAACCGCAACCCGGTAACCGGGATCGGGCCGAACATGACCCAGCACGAGACCTTAGAGGCGAAGAAGCCGCACAACGACCTGCTGCGGGCGTACGTGGAGACCGGTCTGGCCGGGCTGCTGGCCTACCTGGCGATGCTGGTGCTGCTGCTGTACACCGCCCGTACGGCGTTGCGCCGCGCCCCGCCGGACAGCCTGGAACGCGGCGCCGCGGTCGGTTTCGCCGGCTGCGCGGTGGTGTTCATCGCGGTCAGCCTCGGCTCCAACGTCATCTCCAACGTGGTGACGCTGTGGTACTTCGTCGCGTTCGCCGCCGCGGCCAGCGCCATCGCCCACGGGCGGGCCACCCCGGCCGTCGGCAACCCGGACCGCGGCCTGATCGTTGACCCGTCTACCCCACCGGCCCGGTCACCACGTTCGGCCGCCGGACAGTACTGAACACCGACAAAGCCGGCATGAGTAGGAGCCACAGCGTGGAGATCGTCGACTACCTGCGCATCGCGCGCCGGCGGCTGTGGCTGCTGGTCGGTGTGCCGGTGCTAGCTGCGGGCGCGGCCGCGACCCTGGTGCTGATCGCCCCGCAGCAGTACACCGCTATGGCGTACGTGGCCGCCCCGGCTCTGGTCGGCGGCACCGCAGCCCAGCAGTTCACCGGCAACCAGGCGGCCAACCAGTTCGCCGCCGCGTTCAGCGCCGCCGCCACCTCCCCCCGCGTGATCGACGAGGTCGTCGCCGACACCGGCGTGGCCGCCAACCGGCTGCGGTCCGGGCTGGTGGTCAACCAGGTTGGCGTGAGCAGCCAGATGGAGATCACCTTCACCTCGCCGGACCGGGCGACCGTCTCACCAGTGCTAACCGCGACCGTCGAACGCGCGCTGGCGTTCCTCTTCTCCTCGCAGGTCGCGATCGCCACCGAGCAGGTCGCCGCGGCCAGCGCCGACGTCGCCGCCGCGACCGCCGCGATCACCGCCTGGGAGAAGGAGAACAAGGTCACCCAGCCCGACAAGATTTACCAGGCGACCCTCAACGAGATGGCGAGCCTGCGCCAGCAGCGCCTGCAGATGCAGGCGGTCGGCAACGGCCGCGGCGCCGACGCCGCCACCGAGGCGATCAAGGCCGGGCAGAAACAACTCGACACCATCGGCCCGAAACTGGCCGACTATCAGGCGCTGATCGCCCAATGCGACGCCGCCACCGGCGCGCTCTCCTCGGCCCGGCAGGGCCTGCAGTCCGCCCGCGCACAGGTCCAGGCCGCCGACCCGGCGGAGGTGGCCAGCATCGGCGCGGTCCGCGCGGTCTCTCGTACCACCAGTCTGATCAACACCACCGTCTCGGTCGCCGGCGCTGGTCTGCTGCTCGCCGTCATCCTGGTCGCGATGCTCGAGCTACTCGCCCGCAACCGTGCCGGTGAACCCCCGGCGTCGTCGACCGACAGCCCGAACCCGCCGCCCGGCCCCCGCCCGACCGGCGGCGACGAGACCCGGGAGATCCCGGTGGCCCGGGCCGGCCGGGTTGGTCGGGCCGCGCCGGTCGGTCAGCTGTCCCAGGCCGGCGGCCGGGTCTACGGATCCGATGGCCCGCTCGAACCGCACCCGGGGCGGTGACGTGACGGCCGAGCCGCCCCCGGCCCCCGCCGCCAGCACCCCGTCGGGCCCTGACTCCGGCGATCAGCACATCCGCGGGATGGCCCGGGGCGGCGGGCTGAACCTGGTCGGGGCGATCCTCAATCAGGGTGCGGTATTCCTGGTCATGCTGCTGCTGGCCCGCTTCCTAGGGATCAGCGAGGTCGGTCAGTACGCCCAGTGCTACGCCGTACTGGCCCTGCTCAGCCTGCTGTCGCTGTCCGGGTTCCGGGCCGGGCTGACCCGGTTCGTCGCCGTACACCTCGCCGACGACGACCCGGCCGCGATCCGTGGCACCATCCGGCTCGGCCTGGCCATCTCCGCCGGCTCGGCGACCGCGATCGCGGTCGCGCTGGCCGTGGCCGCCCCCGCGTTGGCCGCCGCGCTGCACGACCCTGGCCTGGTCACCGGGCTGCGCCTGGTGGCGTTGACCCTGCCGGCGCTGACCGTCTGCGAGGCGGCGCTCGCCGCCACCCGGGGCTGGCGCACCCAGCGGCCGTTCACCCTGATCGGGCAGATCTACGAGCCGGGTACCCGGCTCCTACTGACCGCGCTGGCCCTGATCCTCGGCGCCGGCGTCACCGGCAGCTACTGGGCGCTGGTCATCGCCGGCTGGTCGGCCGCGTTGCTGGCCCTCGGCGCGCTGGCCCGGCTGATGCGCCGGGTCGCGCCGGGCCCGGTCGTCTACCGGCCCCGGCAACTGTTCAGCTTCTCCACCGTGAGCTGGGTGTCGTCGCTGTCGTCGACCGGCCTGATCTGGGTCGACACCCTGATGCTCGGCTTCTTCGCCAACGACGAGATCGGCGTCTACAACGTCGCCACCCGGCTGGTCACCGTGGCGATCTTCGTGCTGGCCCCGATCAACGCCGCGTTCGGGCCGTACCTGGCGTACCTGCACCACCAGGGGCGGGCCGACGAGGTACGCCGGATCTACGGCGCCGCCACCGGCTGGGTGGTGCGGCTGTCGCTGCCGGCGTTCGTGGCGCTGCTGGTCTTCCCGGAGAGCCTGCTGACGGTCTTCGGCGGCGGGTTCGCCGCCGGCGCTGCGGTCACCCTGGTCCTCGCGGTCGGGCAGTTGGTCAACGCGGCCACCGGGCCGTGCGGCACGGTGCTGAACATGTCCGGCCGGGTGGCGATCAACATGTACGACAACATCGCCGCGCTGTTGCTGAACATCCTGCTCAACCTGTGGCTGATCCCGGCGTACGGGATCATCGGCGCGGCGGTCGCCTGGGCGATCTCCCTGGCGGTGGTCAACGTCGCCCGGGTGCTGCAGGTGCGGGCCCTGATCCACGCCGTGCCGGTGACCGTTGGCATGCTCAAAGGGCTCGCCGCCGGGCTGGTCGCGCTGGCCGCCGGGCTGGTCGTCCGGCTGCTGCTGCCCGGCTGGCCGGAGCAGTTGCTGGTCGGGCTGCCGGTGGTGGTGACCGTCTACGTGGGCGTCGTGCTGGCGCTGGGCCTGAGCCGGGAGGACATCATGGTGCTGCGTACCCTGCGCCGGGGTGGCCGGCGCGGCGGGGTCGGCCGTCCCGGCGGGGCGGACGGCCCGGACCGGCCCGGTGCACCGGTGGCGAACCTGGAGGAGGCGGCACGATGACCGGCAACCGGGGGACCACCGACCGGCTGCGCCGTACGGTACGCGGGGCGCGGGCCTGGGCGCGCACGATGGTGCCCGGCCAGCTGGGTGCCCTGCCGGACTTCCTGATCATCGGTGGACAACGTTGCGGCACCACCTCGTTGCACCACTATCTCGCCGCCCATCCGCAGGTGCGCCCGGCCACCGGCAAGGAACTGCAGTACTTCAGCATCCACCACGGACGCGGGGAACGCTGGTATCAGGCGCACTTCCCGGCCCGCCCGGCCGGGGTCCGCAGCTTCGAGGCCAGTCCGTACTACCTGTTTCACCCGAGCGTGCCGGCCCGGGTCGCCACCGACCTGCCGCAGGCCCGCTGCATCGCCCTGCTGCGCGACCCGGTCGAGCGGGCCTACTCGCACTACCTGCACACCCGCTCGTACGGTGCCGAGCCGTTGTCGTTCGCCGACGCGGTCGCCGCCGAGGAGCGGCGGCTGGCCGACGCGCTGCGCGACGGGCCGGGCAGTCCGGCCGCGCACACCGCGCTGCGCAACCACTCGTACCTGGCCCGGGGCCGTTACGCCGAGCAGTTGCAACGCTGGTACGCCGTCCTACCGGCGGATCGGCTGCTGGTGCTGCGCAGCGAGGACATGTACGTCGACCCGGCCGGCGTCTACGACCGGGTGCTGCGCTTCCTTGACCTGGATCCGTTCACCCCGGCGGGGTTCGCCCAGCACACCCGGCGCACCGACCAGGGGCCGGGGGAGCTGACCGACGAGCTGCGCGCCCAGCTCGGCAGCTACTTCGCCCCGCACAACGCCGACCTCGCCGACCTGCTCGGCTGGCCGCACACCTGGTCGCCCCGGAGCTGACCGACGCTCGATCGCGGCTCCGCTGATGCCGGCCGGGGCCTGCCGTCGGCTGAGACACTGGGTGTCTCCGGCCAGAATGGCGGTTGTCCGTTGCCGTCTCGACCCCGTGAGCCGCTGGGTGCCGCTGCCTCCCTGCTGCTCGTGTTCTGCGGGGTAGCGGCGGTTTTCTGCTCCCTTTGTCGGACGGCCGCGTGCTTGGAGTTCCGCAAGGATCCGCTGCAGCAATCGGGGGAGCGGGTGTTCGGGCTCACCGGCCGGGTCTACTCGGACATCACCGCCAGGGCGGTGTCCTGCCCGTAGCGACCTCGGAGCAGCCGCCCACCGCTTCATGATCACATGACGAAAGTTCGGCCGACACGCCGACAGGCCCCCAGCAGAGCATCAAGTGATCATGATCCGGCGGCAAGGCCAGGTTCAGGAACCGTCGGCTGGTGCACGGGTGAGTACGCCGTGCAGTACCTGGTCGGTGAGGTGGTCGCGGAACCGGGTGTCGGTGGGGTCGGCCCCGGCGACGGACCGGCCGAGCACGGCGAGCAGCAACGCGCCGAGGACGGCGTTGGCGGTGTCGGCAGCGTTGGCGATGTCTGCGACGGTGACTGCGCCGTCTGTGTCGGCCTTTGCTTCGGCGAGGAGTTCCCGGAGCGGGCCGGCGATCCATCTGTCGTTGGCGGCCATGACGTCGGTCATCCGGCCGGTGGAACCGAGGGCGCTGAGCAGGCCGGCGCAGATCCCGGGGTGCTGCGACAAGTAGCTGGCGAGAGCCGCCACCATCGCCCGTAGTCGCCGCTCGGGCGGGTCGGTGGGGTCTACCGACGCCTGTACCGCCTCGGCTCCGTCCTGGGCGTGCGCGGTCAGCAGGAACGCGAGCAGGTCGTCGCGGCCCGCGAAGTAGTAGTACAACGTCGCCCGCGACGCCCCGACCATGCCGGCGATGTCTTCCAGCCGGGGCGCGGGGTCGCCGTGGAGCACCTGCTCGCTGACGTCGAGCAGGCGTCGCGCGAGGTCAGCCGGAGGGGTCTTCACGTTGACACAGCCTATCCGCTTGTCCTGGATCAGAATCCAGACTACAGTCTAAATCATGGTTGAAATCAGATCCTACGGCCCGTGGGCGCTGATCACCGGTGCCTCATCCGGCATCGGTGAGGCGTTCGCCGAGTACCTCGCCGCTGCCGGGCTGCACCTTGTCCTGGCGGCCCGATCCACCGACCGGCTCGAGATCCTCGCCACCGCGCTGACCCGTGCCCACGGCATTAGTTGCCGGGTGGTCACCGTCGACTTCGGCAGGACCGAGGCCGCTGTCGAGCTCGTCGACGCGACCGCGGATCTCGACGTCGGCCTGCTGGTCTCCAACGCGGGCACCGGCCAACCCGGACCACTGCTCGACCAGGACCTCGGCGACCTGCACCGCCGGCTCACCGTCAACGCCACCACACACCTGGATCTGACCCACGCCTTCGGGCGGCGGTTCGTCGCCCGCGGCCGAGGCGGCATCATCCTCGTGTCGTCACTGGGTGCGGTGCACGGGCTGCCGAACATGGCCCACGAGAGCGCGGCCAAGGCCTATGTGCTCAACCTCGGCGAGGCCCTGCACCACGAACTCGCCGCCGCAGGCGTGGCCGTCACCGTGCTGTTGCCGGGCAATGTCGACACCCCGATCATCGACGCCCTCGGCATCGACCGGGCAGCCATGCCGATCCGGCCCCAGCCGGTCCAGAACGCCGTACGCGAAAGCGTGGCCGCGTTCCTGCGCGGTCGGCCCACCCACATCCCGGGCCGGTCGATGCGGATCATGACCCGGCTGCTGCCCCGGACCCGGTCCATCCGCCTCAACGGCCGGATGCTCGGCCAGGCCGCCCGCCGCCTCGCCGAACGGGAAGCCACCACCACGGTGGCCCCGTCGTGAACGCCGCTGCCCTGCCCGCCGGGGTGGAGCGGGTCAGCCGGATCCCGTACCGGCTACTCAGCTGGGGGGTGCCGATGGGGCCGCTGACCCTGCTGCGTACCCAGGGCCGGCGCACCGGCCTGCCGCGTACCGTGCCGGTCGTCACGCTGCGGCACGCCGACCTCGACTGGCTCGTCTCACCGTTCGGTGCCACCCAGTGGGTGCGCAACATCCGCGCCAACGGCCACGCCGAACTCGGCCGCGGACACCGGCTCCGCACCGTCGGCCTCGTCGAGGTCGACGGCGAGACCAAACTGGACGTCCTGCATCGCTACCGCCGCGCGTTCGGGTTCATCCCGTTCGTCCGGCAGGCCTTCGACGCCACCCCCGGCGACGGTCCGTCCGGGTTTCGCACCGAAGTGGACCGCCACCCGGTCTTTCTCCTCCAGCCGCGCGGCTGACCCGCTCACTCGCTGGCGAGGCCCCCGCGCCGGTCGCATCAGCCACAGGGGCGGAGTACGTAGACAGCCGAACTGCCTGATCCACTGTCCAGTTCGGCTGTCTGCAGGTCGGTCACCGGTATGTTGATTCGCTGTCCAGTTGCGCCGCTGCCTGCGTCGGCCCACACCTCGACCGTCCCGCTGGCGGGTAGCTGCCGTGGCCCGATCACCAGGATCTGAACCTCTGCCATCGCATGTCTCCTGCCTGCTCGCGCCGGCGGTCGCGCCGGCTGCCACGAAAACAAGGATGTCGCCGAATTGTCGCCCCGCGCGACGGCTTCCATGGGACGACGTTCCGGCGACCTGCAGGGCGACATTCCGGCGACACAAGGGCTACGATCACTCGCATGACGACCACTCCGAACGCGACGTTGCGGGCTGTGCGGATGGGCCTGCTGATGAGTCAGGACGACTTCGCCCGCGCGCTGCGGCAGGCAGGGGATCGCGCCGGAATGCCCAACGATGCGAACAAGCGCCTCGTGCAACGCTGGGAGGCTGGGGCGATCACCTCGCCCCGTCCGGCGTACGCGCGTGCCCTGGAATCGGTCACCGGCCTGCCGATCAGCTCGCTCGGCTTCACTGTGGCGGTCCCGCATGCCCGCAGCGCCGACGCCGGCGAGGATGGTGCCGGCGGCCGGGGTGGCGAGGGCGGGGACGAAGCTCGGGGTGCTCAGGTGCCGGCGACCGGGCAGGCGTCCACCCCGGTGCCGCGCGGTGGCCCTGCCCCATGGACCGCGCCGACCGGCAAATACTCCGGAGTGTGGCTGTCCCGGTACGAGTATCACAGCTCGGGTCGTGGTGCCACGTTCACCGGTCGGCACTATGTCGTGCTGCTGCAGCACGGTGACCGGCTCACCGTGCGCAGTCTGCCCAACTCCTCCGATGCGCCGCTCACCATGGACCTGACCGTCGACGGCAATGTGGTCACCGGGACCTGGATCGAGCAGACCGCGCCGCAGGGCTACTACCGCGGCGCCCGGTACCATGGCGCGATCCAACTGCTGGCCGAGCCTACCGGGCGTCGGCTGACCGGAAAGTGGATCGGGTTCGGCAAGGAGATGGAGGTCAACACCGGCCCGTGGGAGCTGGTATTCCAGGATGCCAGCACGAACAAGGCGACTCTGGCCGCCTACGACCGTCGGCCCGATCCGGAGTAGCAGCCCGCTGCCTCATGATCAGTAGCTGCCCTTCATGATCAGATGACGGAAATTCGGCCGACACGCCGGTGAGCGCCCAGCAGAGCATCAAGTGATCATGGTCCGGTAGCGCGTCGCCGAGGAACCCGCCACCTGATCCACAGTCGAGCAGTTGTCCACAGCGTGGCTCTACCTGGGTCGTCTGATGGCTTAGGTCGCGGCATCGTAGCCGGGCATGAACGAGGTGATCGAGGAGTTGTGCCGGCGCAGCGGCGGTGTGGTGACCCGTCGCCAGGCCCTTCAGATGGTGCCGCGCTGGGCGCTGGACGACGCGGTACGCGCCGGTCGACTGCGGCGCGTTCTGCCGGGCGTCTACGTCACCACCGAGTTGATCGACGACGACCGTGGCGGAGTGTCGTCGATCCAGTTGCTCGCACCGCAGCTGCGTCGGCATGCGGTGCTGGCCCACGCCGCCGGTCGGGTCGCGTTCAGCCACACCACCGCACTCGATCTCTGGGGGCTGCGCCAGCAACCCACTGCCGAGGTACTGCACCTGACGGTGCCGATCGGCGTGGGAATTCGCAGCCAGGCCGGCCTGACCGTGCACCATCGACCGGCGTTCACCGTCGGTCCGCCGCAGGTGGTGGTACGCGACGAGGCGCCGGTGACGCGGCTGGAACGGAGTCTTGTCGAGTCCTGGCCGCTGCTGCCGGCCGCCGACCGGCCGGCTCCGCTGATCCGGGCTGTCAACGACAGGTGGACGAACGCGGACCGGATCTGCGCAACTCTCAATGAGCTGCCGCGACTCACCGACCGGGCCGCGTTGCGGACGCTGCTGGCGAAGCTCGCCGCCGGCTGCCGCAGCCAGCTGGAGATCTGGGGCCACGAGCACGTCTTCGTCGGTGCCGGGATGCCCGAATTCCAGCGGCAGTATCCGGTCCGGGTCGGCGGCCGCACCATCTACCTGGACGTGTACGCCGAGCGGGAACGGATTGACTTCGAGCTCGATGGAGCCGCCTCGCACGGCAGCCCTGCCCAGCGTGAGATCGATCTACGGCGTGACGCGTTGCTGGCCACTGTCGGCATCCAGGTGGTGCGGTTCGCACACCGCCGGCTGGTGACCGAGCCGCGGCAGGTCCGCCGCGAGATCCTGACCATTCTCCACCGCCGGGGGTACGGCTGATCAGTCGACGTCGGCGAGGATCGACTCCGGGGTGCCGGTGGCGCGCAACAGCACCGGCCGGTCGGTGACGGTCACCTCGGCCGCTGTCTTGGTCGGCGAGGCGCCGGCCGGCCCGGCGTGCAGGCTCGGCACCGCAGACACCCGTACCGCGTCGTTGACCTCGCCGGACCAGACGACCAGGGTGCTCTCCTCGCCCTGCTGGAACGCGACGCCGATCAGCCCGTCCCGGCGGACCGGAGTGACGGTCGCACCACGGGCCGCCACCGCCAGGCTCTCGAACATCCGGCCAGCCTCACGTTCCGTACCATCGGGGTCGAGCAGGCCGTAGCGAACCTCGCTGCCGGCCCGGTTGTTCGGGCTGTAGCCCAGCGGCAGCCACATCACTTGTCGGATACCGCCGGCCAGCAGCATGGTGGAGACCTTGACGACCTCCTCGGCCCGGCTGACGTCGTCGCCGTCGCCGTCGCGCCAGAACTGCCCGACCTCCCACGCCTCGATCGGCACGTTGACCGGGTTCTGTGCCGCGACATAGTCCAGCAGCGCCGGTACGCCGTCGAAGTGCTCGTAGTAGTGCACCTGACGTAGCTGCACCACCCCGTCGTCGATCAGCTGCTCGGTCGCGGCCAGGAAGGCGACGTTACGTACGTTGGTCTCGTTGTCGAGCGCGGTCCGCAGCGTCTCGATCGTGTCCACTTCGGGGATCTTGCGGCCCCGGGTGCCGATCCGCCGCTGGAAGTACGCGTTGTAGGCGGCGATCGCCTCGTCGTTGCGGCCGGCTTGGACCAGCCGGTCGACCACCCCGAAGCCGTACGCGACACTGCTGATGCCGGAGTCGACGACCACCGCGTCCGGGTTCGCGGCGTGCACCGCCTCAGCGGCGGCGGTGGCCAGCTCGACGTACTCCGCGGGGGTGCCGCGCCAGTACTGCGGGGCGTTGACCTCGTTCTCGATTGCGTACTGGCGGACGCCGTAGGGCGTGTAGCGGCGCACCACGTCACCGACGAACTGCCGATAGGCGGCCATGTCCAGCGGCATCGTCGACTCGGTCTTGTTGGCCTGACCGCGGACGTGTTCCGGGGTGCCACCGGTGGCCCAGCACATCTCGGTCCGGATCTTGATGTTCAGCGCGATGCCGAGTACCCGGCTGCGCTGGGCAATCTGGTCCAGGGCCGACCAGTCCTGTTGCCCCTGGGTCGGCTCGATGCTGCACCAGCTGATCTCATGGTAGGTGGCGGACCCGGACAGTTTGCGCAGGTACGGGAGGAACTCGTCGTACCGGTTCCAGTCCCAGTGCGCGCCGAACGGGTGGGTGTCCTCGGGGTAGGGCGGCAGGCTCGGCAGCGGCGCGCCGGTCGGCGGCACCGGTGGCGGGGTGGTGTCCTCGTCGGCGCTGGTGCAGCCGGCAAGGAGCAACAGCCCGCCGAGCGCCGCCGCCACCCAGCGCCGGGCCACGGTGTCCGGCCGCGTCGCAGTGTTCATCGGTAACCCAGCTCGCGCAGCATCCGCCCGGAGAAGACCGCGACGAGCAGCCGCAGGAACGGGTCCAGCTCCCGGCGGTAGCTGCCGACGCGGGACCGGTAGATGGCCGAGTCGGTGCCGGCGGAGGCACGGCGTCGGTCCGCCTCACTGGTGTACTTTCCGGCCACGTCATGCGGTTTGTCGACGTAGTCGAGCACGCCTTCCTCCCACGGTTCGCCGAGGAACTCGAACAGCGCGCGCATCGACTTCTCCGGCTCACGTACCGCATCCTCGTAGCGCAGCTCGTGGTAGCGGTCAGCCGGCAGGGTGGCACCCACCGCACGAGCGGTACGAATGTAGCGCGGCCACTTGACCACGCACTTCACCGCCGACCAGTACCCGAACCGTTTGCGGTGCGAGACCACCACGTCGCGGCCGTCTCGAATCACGTGCACGATCTGCGCGTCCGGGAAGACCTCGGTGACGAAGTCGAGCGAGATCGCGTACAGCGGGGTCTTGTCGGCCCACCGGGCCTTGCCCCGGCCGGTGGCGTAGTCGGCGTGCACGCCGCCGAAGAAGTCGGCGATGCGGCGCAGCCAGTCCTCCCGGGTGAAGCCGAAGCGGGCCAGTCGCTCCCAGTCGGAGCCGACGATGCGTCGCAGGTCCGGCAGGAACCGGGTCTCCGGTCCGCAGGAGATTCGGGAGTGCGAGTCGAGCACCAGCCGCAGGAAGGTGGTGCCGGAGCGCTGGCAGCCCACCAGGAAGATGGGCGCCGTCGGCAACTGCGTCACTTCGGCGGTGGCCGGCGCGAGGGCTTCAGCCATGGTCGGTCCTTTCCACGCTCACCGGGCACGCCGGTCGGTGTCGGCTTGTCGAGGTGGGGTGGTGGGGGACTGCGGGCGGCCGCTGGCGGTCAGTCGGGCGGTGAGTTCGTCGCAGAGCGTACGGACCGCCGGGTCGATCGGCAGCGGCTGGCGGGCGGGGGTACGAGGGGCGATGTGCGCGGACAGGTCGGGGCGGTAGGCGATCCCGAGGAAGTCGCACAGCCGGCTGATCTGCCCGGCCGGATCGGCGATCAACGCGTCGTACGAGCTGAGCAGCACGTCGTCGCGGCGGTTTAGGCCGAGGCGGAAGTAGAGGGTGTTCCGGACATACCAGAAAAGAGCGGCGGCGGTGTGCCGGTCCATCCGTCGGTAGTCGAAGCCGTGGATCAGCTCGTAGGTGTCCGCGTCGAGGCGCTGGCCCTGCCAGCGACGGCCGATGGTGCCGTCGGCGATGGCGGCGAGCGCCCGCAGGTTGGCGTCGCCGAACTTGGCCACCTCGGAGCGGGCCCGGTTGTCGACGTCGCGCCAGGCCCAGATCGCCCGACCCGGCGCCATCCCGGGCAGGGCGAGCAACTCGTCGACCCGGTGGCTCTCACACAGCGGTTTGACCAGGACGTACGCGTGTCGGCTCCGGTTCACCACGGTGGTCAGCACCGCGTCGTCGCGGAGTTGAAAACGATGGAAGACCCGCCGGTCGCTTTCGTTGCGGACCTCAAACTCGCCGATGTTCTCCAGCCCGCGGACCAGCATGTTGGTGCCGGACCGCTGCAGGCCGACCAGGTAGACCGGGGTGGCCTGACCACGGGGTACGCCGTGCTGGTGTCGCCAGCGCAGCTTGGTCCACGCGGTGGTGACCCGGTCGACCGGGTTGAGCCGGTCCTCCTCGACGAGGCGGCGGAGTCCTTCGGTGCGGAACCATCGGGCGTGCCGGGCGATTCGCCGCGCGGTCCAGGCCAGGGTGGAAGGCTCGTCGTTGTTCACCGGTCCTCCTCGGGTACGTCACCAGCCGCTGTGGCCAGGCTGGGGCGAGGTCGGGCCGCGGTCAGGCTACTCACGGATCGGGGCGAAACGCCAGAACGCAGGCTGGTCAGCCACACAAGATCATCCGATCAGCTAGTTGGCGATTCGGTACTGGACTAACCCGGCGTGGGTGCATAGCGTGAGGCAGCAGCCAGGGCGGGAGCCCTGCGCCACCATAACCGGGTGGCCACACCCCGGTATCGAGCGAGCGGGCCGGACTGATGCGTGTCCTCCATGTGAACAAGTTTCTGTACCGTCGGGGTGGCGCTGAGGGGTATCTGATCGACCTCGCCGATCTGCAGCGCGCCGCCGGGGACGAGGTTGCGTACTTCGGGATGACCCACCCGGACAACGACGGGCCGTTGCCGTACGCCCGGCACTTCCCGCCGCACGTCGAGTTGGAACCGGCGCCGCGCGGACTGCGCCCCCGGCTGGCCGTCGCCGGTCGGATGATCTGGTCGCCGGCGAGCCGCCGCGGCCTGACCCGGGTGATCGAGGACTTTGGGCCGGACATCATCCACCTGCACAACATTTACCACCAGCTGTCTCCGTCGGTGCTCGCCGCCGCCCGCGACGTCGGGGTGCCGTGCGTGCTGACCATGCACGACTACAAGCTCGCCTGCCCCAGCTACCAGCTGCTGGACCGGGGGAAGGTCTGTGAGGCGTGCGTCGATGGAGGTCCGCTCCACGCCGCGCGGCGCAGGTGCAAGGATGGATCGGCAACCGCCAGTACGCTACTCGCTGTGGAGTCGTGGATACACAGAAAGTCACAGGCATATGGTCCGGTCGGGGTGTTCGTCAGTCCCAGCCGGTTCCTCGCCGACGTGATGCGCCGAGCCGGCGTCTACCCGGACCGGCTCCGGGTGATCAACCACTTCGTGGACACAGCTGCCGTGGCGGTGAAGGACTCGCCGGGCGGGGGAGTGGTCTTCGCCGGCCGGATCTCCGCTGAGAAGGGGGTGGACACGCTGGTCGAGGCGGCCGCCCGGCTGCCCCGGCAGGTGCCCGTCCACGTGGCCGGCGACGGCCCCGCACTGCCTGCGGTCCGGGCCCTCGCCGACCGGGTGGCACCCGGCCGGGTGCGGTTCCACGGCCGGCTGGACAAGTCCCGGCTACACGACCTGATCAGGTCCTCGGCGGCGGTCACGGTGCCGTCCCGTTGGCACGAGAACCAGCCGATGGCGGTGCTCGAGGCGTTCGCCTGCGGCGTGCCGGTGGTCGGCACCGACCTTGGTGGGCTGCCGGAGCTGATCAGTCCCGGCGTCGATGGCGAGACCGTCCCGGCCGACGACCCGGCGGCGCTCGGCGACGCGCTGGGCAGGTTAATCGCCGATCCGGACCGGGCGTACGCGATGGGCCGGGCCGCCCGGGACAAGATCGACCGTGACTTCACGCCCGACCTGCACCTGAACCGGCTCCGCGACGCCTATCTGGCCGCGGCGTTGACCGCCCCGGCCGGAACCCGACGATGACCGGTACGCCCCCTGCTGCCGGTACGCCCTCTGCCGCTGGCGCGTACGGCCCGACGAGTCCTCCGGTCCGGGTGCTCTACCTGGCCGGCAGTGGTCGCAGCGGCAGCACCCTGATCACCACCGTCCTGGGGCAGCTGGACGGCTGTTTCGCCGCTGGCGAGCTGCGCTACCTCTGGCAGCGCGGGATGGTCGACAACCGTCCCTGCGGCTGCGGCGCGCCGTTCAACGCGTGTCCGGTCTGGCAGGCGGTCACCGCCGAGCTGGCAGCTGCTGCTGGTCCGGCATTTGCTGCCGGCTCGGCGGCCGCCGGCATAGCCCGACGACTGCGGACCAGGCTGCGGATGCGGGACCTGCCAGCCATGCTGCGCCGGGCCGGCGCAGGCCGGCGGGCCGTGCCGCACCACGCCGACGATGCCGCGATCGCAGCGGTCTATCCGGCGGTCGCCCGCCAGGTGAGTCGTAGCGGCGACGGGCCGGTGGTGGTGGTCGACTCGTCGAAGCTGCCACCGTACGGTGCGTTGCTGCGTGACCTGCCCGGCATCGACCTGCGGGTGCTGCACCTGGTTCGGGACCCGCGCGGCACCGCCTTTTCCTGGCGCCGTCGGCGTGGACTGGACGGCGCGGCGGACCGCAAGCTGATGAGCCGCCCGCCGGTGTGGAAGGCGGCTCTGCTGTGGCGGGTGTGGAACGCCGCCACCGCACGGTTCTTCGAAGCCGCCGGACCCGACCGCTACCTGCGGATCCGCTACGAGGACGTGGTTGCCGACCCGGCCGGTCAGCTACGCCGGATCGCGCTGTTCGCCGGGCTGGATCCGGCCGGGCTGCCGGTGGACGCCGAAGGCCGGGTCACTCTGGCCCCCACCCATTCGGTGGCGGGCAACCCAGCGCGGCACCGTACCGGAGCGGTCCCGGTCAGCGACGACGCAGAATGGGTCTGGGCGCTGCCCGGCCGGTCGTTCGCGGTGGTCACCGCGGTGACGCTGCCGCTGCTGCGCCGCTTCGGCTACCCGGTACGGCGTCCCGCAGCGCCCCCGGCCCCGGCTGTGCCTCCGGCCAGGACCCAGGGCGGGCCGGTCCCGGCCACGACACCGAGCAAGGAAGGCTGACCCGATGCTGTCCGTCGTCGTGGGTACCGGACGGTGCGGATCGACCCTCGTCCAGGAGATCCTGGCCCGGCACCCGGCCGTCGGCTTCGTGTCCGGGCTGGACGACAAGCTGCCCCGGCTCAACCTGGCCGGTCGCCGCAACGGCCGGCTTTACCGCCGCTCGACGCCCCGGCCGGCCGGTATGACCTCGCTCGGGCACAGCCGTCGCCTGCTGGAACGCGGCCGGCTGCGAGTGGCGCCGTCCGAGGCGTACCGGCTGATCGACCGGCAGGTGATGGCCGGCTACTCCAGGCCGTGCCGGGATCTGCGGGCCGACGACCTCACCCCGTACGTGGGCCAGCGGCTGCGCGCCTTCTTCGACCGCCGGGTCGAGCGGCAGGGCTGCCAGGTGCTGCTGCAACACGTCACCGGCTGGCCCCGCACCGGTTGGCTGCATGCCGCGTACCCGGATCTGCGGGTGGTCAACGTGGTCCGCGACGGGCGGGCGGTGGCCAACTCGTGGCTGCAGATGGGCTGGTGGGACGGCTGGCGTGGGCCGGACAACTGGTTTCTCGGCCCGCTGCCGGCCGACCTGCGGGCCGAGTGGGAAGAAGCCGACCGGTCGTTTCCGGTGCTGGCCGCGCTCGGCTGGAAGATGCTGATGACCGCGTTCGCCGAGGCTCGGGCCAGCCACCCGGCCGGCCAATGGCTGGACGTACGGTACGAGGACCTGCTGGTCGCACCGCGCGACGAGGTGGCCCGGATGCTCGACTTTCTCGGCCTCGACTGGTCGTCCGCGTTCGAGCGTGGCTTCCGCCGGTACGAGTTCCACAGCGGTCGCGGGGCGGCGTACCACCGGGAACTCAGTCCGGAGCAGTTGGCTGCAGTGGACCGGGTGCTGGAGAAGCCGCTTGCCGAGTGGGGTTACTGACCAGCCAGGCTCGTACCCCGCTAGCGTCGTACCCTGTCGGCCTGTACCTCGGCTGCCTCTATCGCGCGGGCCGGCAACCGGCCTAGAGTGGTGCGGGCAGGCCCGTACCCGGGCCGGTGTCCGGGCGGGAGGCGCAACCCGCCCGGTCGGGAAGCGCCGCGCCGCACGGTGACCGTGCCGGGTGCCGCCGTGACCAGCCGGCCGGTGTTCGCTGCCTGCGCCACCGATCGGTGTACCACGACCAGGCAGTTCCACGCCGTAGCTCATCGGGCCGTCACCTCGCACCGGTCCAACCACGCGCCGCACCTGTGGCGTGGGCTGGAATCCCAGTGACGACAACGGGAGAAGGACCATGGCGCGACCCATCACGCTCTTCACCGGCCAGTGGGCCGACCTGCCGTTCGAGGAAGTGTGCCGGCTGACCTCGGAGTGGGGCTACGACGGCCTGGAGATCGCCTGTTGGGGCGACCACTTCGAGGTGGACCGGGCGCTGACCGAGGACGACTACGTCGAACGCAAGCTGCAAACCTTGGCCAGGTACAACCTCAAGGTGTACGCAATCTCCAACCACCTGGTCGGCCAGGCGGTCTGCGACCATCCGATCGACGAGCGACACCAGGGGATCCTGCCCGCCCGGATCTGGGGCGACGGGGAACCTGAAGGCGTCCGTCAGCGCGCCGCCGAGGAGATCAAGGACACCGCCCGGGCCGCTGCGAAGCTCGGCGTCGACACCGTCATCGGCTTCACCGGCTCGTCGATCTGGCATACCCTGGCCATGTTCCCGCCGGTACCGCCGGAGATGATCGAACGCGGCTACCAGGACTTCGCGGACCGGTTCAACCCGATCCTCGACGTGTTCGACGAGGTCGGGGTCAGGTTCGCCCACGAGGTGCACCCAAGCGAGATCGCCTACGACTACTGGACGACCCGCCGCACCCTGGAGGCGATCGGCAACCGCCCGGCGTTCGGCCTCAACTGGGACCCGTCGCACTTCGTCTGGCAGGAACTGGACCCGGTCAACTTCATCCTCGAGTTCGCCGACCGGATCTATCACGTCGACTGCAAGGACGCGAAGGTCCGTACCGGCGACGGTCGGCGCGGCCGGCTCGCCTCCCACCTGCCCTGGGCGGATCTGCGTCGGGGCTGGGACTTCGTCTCCACCGGGCACGGCGACGTGCCGTGGGAGGACTGTTTCCGGGCACTCAACGCCATCGGCTACGACGGACCGATCTCGGTCGAGTGGGAGGACGCCGGGATGGACCGGTTGGTCGGCGCTCCCGAGGCATTGCGGTTCGTCCGTCAGCAGGCGTTCGACGCCCCGGCGGCGGCGTTCGACGCGGCGTTCTCCAGCAGCCGGGACTGACCTGGCCGCCGCCGCACCAGCGGCGGCGACACACCGGTACGACCGTGGGCCGGTCACCCCCGTCAACGGGGGTGACCGGCCCACGCGTACGCCGCGTTCTCGATGGTGTGCCGGCGTCAGCTGGCGCTGCCGCCGGGCCCGGTGCCCTTGCCTGGCTTGCTCCCGGCCGTCGTCGCACCGGTGGACCCGGGCGAGGAGGCCGTGCCCATCCCGGCGTCGGCGAGACTGCTGTCGGGGGTGGTGAGGTGGTCGTGGCCGTTGAGGCGTTCGGCCAGCCGGGTGTGGCTGAGCCGCTCCCGGCCCTCCGCGTAGATCCGGTTGGCCTGAGCTTGCGCCACCCCGGCGGCCTCCTGCACCGTCGGGTGGTCCATCACCTTGCGTGCGTTGAGTACCAGCTCGTCGTACTTTTCCCGACCGGCGCGGGCGCCCAGGACGAAACCCACGGCCACCCCGCCGATGAACCAAAGTTTTCCGCGCATAGCGGCTCCTTCCGTACCTGACCCGGTGTACCCGTCGGCCGTCGGTCCGGTTCGGTGCCGGCTGGCCGATGAGTGACCCGGTCGTGCCTTCGTCATCTGTCCGGTGCTGTCTACCCATCCTGCTCCCTTCTCACGCGTCAGCGCAGACAACTCGGTCTTTTGTCCGTTTCGATAGGTTTCTTATTGGAGCTCGACCGCCGGGCCGTGCCGCGAACCCGGCCGGTCCGAGACGGTGGACCCGTTCGGTCCGGGGCGGCGAACCCGGTCGCCCATCCGGCGCTGGCGTCCTGTACTCTTGTTCCGTCGCTAGGCGGCCGGAGAGATCCGGTACCGGCTACGCAGCGGTCCCCCGTAGCTCAATTGGCAGAGCAGCCGGCTGTTAACCGGCAGGTTTTTGGTTCGAGTCCAAACGGGGGAGCTTTCACGGATGGCCGTCGTGGCGGAAGCCGTCATAGTCGGTGCCGGGCTCACTGGGCTTGCGGAAGCCCGCCGACTCTCCGCAGCCGGCGACGCTGCTCGCCGGTGTCGGCACCCTGCCGGACCGGCTCCGACTCGGTCGGCTGCTGGTGCGGTACGCCCTGGCCGGTCCCGCCGGCTGCTCACCCGAGCGGAGACGATCGGCGATCGAGCCTGGCCTGGTGCGCACCCGTTGCCAGTGGATTATCGTGGCGACCGATCCACCGGCGGCCGCCCGGCTGATCCAGTGCGCCAGCTGACCACCAACTATCATGCCGCCGACCAGCCGCCGGTGGCGGAGACGACCCTGCTGCTCGACGGGCACCGCCGCAGGCCGGTCACGAACACCGTCGTGGTCAGTCAGGCGGCACCGGACCACGCACCGCCCGGTCAGCACCTGATCGCCACCTCCGTTGTCGGTCGAGAGACACCGCCAGAGACAGTCGTCCGGGCCGAGTTGGCACGGCTGTCCCAGACCCCGACCACCGGTTGGTGTCACCTGCGGACGGTGGCTGTCGTCGGCGCGCTGCCGGCGGGAGCGCCGCCGCGTGGCACGCTGCGCGCGCCGGCGCAGGTGGTCGCGACGACCGTCGGTGACGATGGGATACCTGCGGGCGTCCCCGCCGGGCAATCCGGACGCTATCCCGACCACCACGCCGCTGACCGAGTAGGACAGGGATCCTGAGACCGCCGTCGCAGCCCTGTCCGACCTCGGACACCGGGCCGGCGAGCCGGTACGCCGGCGTACCGGCCTCAACCGCGTCGACGTAGCAGCTCGGCTGCGGCGCCGAACCGGATTGTCCGTACCGGGGCACCGGTGGGCGAGGCGCTGCGGCGGGCGATGCGGCGGTCGCGGGACGACGGATCACCGTTGCGCCACTGGGCGTCGTTCGCGGTGGTCGGTGCCGGCTGGGCCACGCCTGTCACTGCGGTAGACCGGCATGGGCGAGGGCGGACGGAGTCAGCCGACCGACGATGGCCGGAGCCTGCCGGATGAGGGTGTCGTCGTCCACGGCCTCGACCATGAACCTGGCGTAGTCGATGCGCCGGGTCAGGTTGCTGGCCAGCACCGGGTCACCCACATGCCGGCTCCACACCGGCAGGCCCTGGCTGTCGCCCTCCTCGAGGTCGCTGCCGCGTACGACGGTCCAGTCGGTGCCGCTGGCGAAGACCCGTTGGCAGGCCTGCACCTGGTCGTCGACGTCCACCACCCGCAGCAGCTTTGCCAGCCAGCCGAAGATCGTCGTGTAGAGCTTGAACCCCCGGGGGTAGACGTCCCGGCCGTCGCGGGTGATGTGCCAACCGCAGGAAAAGATTAGCCGGGCACCGGGCTCGGCGTAGTCGAGCACCGCCTGCGCGGTGCCCGAAGCGTAGCTCTGCACCCCCCACGGCACCAGCACGGTGAGCACAGCGTCGCAGCCGCGCACCGCCCGGGCAATGACCGTACGGGAGTTGGTCGGACCGGGGACCACGGTGATCCGACCGTCGAACTCGGACAGTTTGGGCACGCTCTTCTCACGGCACACGGCGACGACCTCGTACCCGCGCTCCAGCGCGTGCCGCACCATGTACCGCCCGAGCTTCCCGGACGCGCCGACGACGCAGATCCGCCGGCCCGCACCTGGCTGGCCGACTCCGTCGGTGCCGATCGGTTCCATGGTCCCGCTCCTGTCTCTCGAATTCCCCGTACCACGTTTGGCTTACGCTGTAAGGTACAGCCTTGCGGTGTAAGGTTGTCAAGAGGTCCGAGCGGCTGACGGCAGGAGGATCACGTGGGCACAGAGCCAGCCGGTACGCCCGGGAACCGGCGCACCGCGCTCACCAGGGACCTGGTGCTGCGCGAAGCGGTCGCGCTGGCCGACGAGGCCGGCTCGGGGGTGCCGAGCATGCGCCGGCTAGCGCAGCGGCTCGGCGTCGAGGCGATGTCGCTCTACCACCACTTCCGCAACAAGGACCTGATCCTCGACGGAATGGTCGATGTCGTGTTCGGTGAGATTGACCTACCGGCGGACGGGGTCGACTGGTGTGCCGCGATGCGGGACCGGGCGGCTTCGATGCGGGCGGCGCTGATCCGACACCCGTGGGCCATCGGTCTGATGGACTCCCGGACCAACCCCGGCCCGGCGACCCTGCGCCACCACGACGCGGTGCTGGGCTGCCTGCGTGCAGGTGGCTTCTCCATCGCCGGCGCGGCGCACTCGCTCTCCATGCTGGACAGCTACGTCTACGGGTTCACCCTGCAGGAACTCAGCCTGCCGTTCACCTCGTCCGCCGAGGTCACCCAGGTGGCGGGCGCGATCCTGGAGCAACTGCCCCGCGACGAGTTGCCGCATCTCGCCGAGATGATCGTTCATCGGGCGCTGGCACCCGGCTACTCCTATGCGGCCGAGTTCGACGTCGGGCTCGACCTGATCCTCGACGGTCTGCAGCGGCGCCGGGAAAGCTGGCGGTGACCTGTGGGCGGGTCACTGCCGGCACCCCCTCACTGTCCCGCACCGGGTTTGATGGAGACATCGAAACCTGGGAGGAACACCAGCGATGCCCG